>NZ_RBLT01000002.1:0-193253 GCF_003989315.1 Microbacterium sp. HSID17254 | reverse complement strand
AACGTCGCGACCGCGGGGCCGAGTGGCGCTGGCTCGCCCAGGTCCGCGGAGCCTCCCACGCGGGGACGGACCGTGCGCTGCGCGATGCCGTGGTGGGGGTGTGCGCTCTCCTCGCCGGCGACGTCATGCCGGCGAGCGGGACCGCGGGCCTCGGCGGGCTCGGCGGCGTAGCGGCGGCGCTGCAGATGGCATGCGCGGGCGACATCGACGAGGGCCTGCGGCTGCTGCGCACGGGAGGACTTCCCGGAGCGGAGCGCGATCCGGTGTTCCCCGGCTTCGAGAGCAGCCCGGTCGTGCGGGCCTACCGCGCTGTCACCGAGGTGCTGCTCCTCGTCTGGCGGGGAGACATCGGTCCGGCCAGGGAACTGCTCCGGCACGCGGCGGTCGAGCTCCCCGTCGCCATCCCGTTCGCCGGTCTCGGTGTCGTCCTGGCGCGGCGGCTCGACCTGGCGGTGCTCGGCGCCCTGGGCCCGATCGCGCGTGCACTCACCGACGTCCTTGCTCCCGCCGCCGGGTCGGACGTGCTGGTCGATCGCGCCGTCGAGGCCTTTCTGGACGGTTCCTTCGAGGTGGCCGTCGGCGCCATGGGGCTGTGGCGGGACCGCGGAGCCCCGCAGCCGGTGTTCGCGGTGCCGGGAGTCGACGAGGTCGTGCTCTGGTCGCCGGGGGGATACCGGCCGGGGACCGCGCGGCCGCCGGAGAGCGAGATCGCCGCGGCGCTGCGGCGGGCGGTCGTCGGTTCCGCCGGCCCCACTTGGCGCACGGACCAGGAGGAGCTGCGGGTGGCGGCGAGCCGGCTTCGGTCTCCGTTCGCCCGCGGGCGGGTCGAGTCCCTCCTCGGGGTCCGATCCGGTCTGCACGGAGACGTGGTCTCGGCACGCGGGCACTTCGCGCAGGCCGAGCGGCTGTTCGAGGTCGCCGGAGCGCGAGCCTGGGAGCGCGCGGTGCGACGACGGCGGGAACGGCTCGAGGCGTCCGGGACCACGGCGGACGGGACGGCGGCCCTGCCCGCCTGTCGGAGCGCCTGGGCTCAGCGACTGACGCCTCGGGAACTCGAGGTGGCGATGCTCGCGGTCGGAGGGACGGCGAACCGCGCGATCGCGGAGCGGCTGTCGGTCTCGGTCCGCACGGTCGAGGTGCACCTCGGACGCGCGTTCGCGAAGCTGCATGTCCGCAGCCGCGTCGAACTGACCGTGCTGGCCCACCGCACCGAACAGCTCCTCTGAGCGCTCACCGTGGGAGGGAGAGGCCCTCCCCGTCGGCTTCCGCGAGCCCGTCGGCGATGAGGGAGTCGATCGCACGGTCCCGCTGACGCACGTCCGGCCAGTCCGGGAGGACGGCGGTGAGCGGGACTGCGGCGGGGGCGGCGGCGCGCAGGAGCCGGAGCACGGCGCCGCGGGCCTGGCGGTCCGAACCCTCGTACGCGGCCTGTCGTCGTCGCACATCCCCGGTGTCGGGTCGGCCGGCCGCGAGCCACGCACACCCGTCCGCCAGCGGGCAGCGGTCGCATCGGGGCGCACGGGACGTGCAGATCGTCGCGCCGAGCTCCATCGCCGCGGCGTTGAGGACCGCGGCCTCTGCGGGGTCCGCGGGCAGCAGCGCCGCCATGAGCGCGAGGTCGCGGCGGGACGGGGACCCCGGTTGCGCTCGTCCCTCGACCGCCCTGGCGAGCACGCGCCGGGTGTTGGTGTCGACGACGGGATGACGGTCGCCGTACGCGAACACGGCCACGGCACGGGCGGTGTAGTCGCCGATCCCGGAGAGGGCGAGGAGGGCGTCGACGTCACGCGGCACGACGCCTCCGTGGCGCTCGACCACCTCGACGGCCGCACGGTGCAGCCACAGGGCGCGCCGCGGATAGCCGAGGTTCGCCCATTGCTGCACGACGTCCGCCGGAGACGCGGCCGCCATCGCGCGGGGTGTGGGCCACCGGGTCAGCCACGCGTCGAGGTGCGGGATCACGCGGGTCACGGGCGTCTGCTGCAGCATGAACTCGCTCACCAGCACGCCCCAGGCGCCGAAGGCGGCGTGGAACTCCGGGCGGCGCCACGGCAGATCGCGCGCCTCCTCGGCGTACCAGCCGTGCAGGGGCGTCATCGTCGCAGGAGACGGTGCGGGCGCGGCCATCCCTCCAGCCTAGGCGAGCGGTCGCCGCTCCCGGCCTCGGTAGGCTGGAGGGATGGCGACCCCCGGCATCCTCCTCGTCGACAAGCCCGGCGGGCTGACCAGTCACGATGTGGTCGCCCGCACCCGACGGGCTTTCGGGACCCGCAAGGTAGGCCACGCCGGGACTCTCGACCCGATGGCCACCGGACTGCTCGTCATCGGCATCGAGGGGGCGACCCGCCTCCTCACCTACATCGTGGGCGCGGAGAAGACCTACGAGGCGACCGTCCGGCTCGGTGCCGTCACCTCCACGGATGACGCGGAGGGCGAGATCCTCCACCGCGCGGATGAGAGCGCCCTCGCGGCGATCGAGGAGGCGGCGATCGATGCCGGAGTGGCCGCGCTGACGGGCGCGATCTCCCAGGTCCCGAGTGCGGTGTCGGCGATCAAGGTCGACGGTCGCCGCGCCTACGACCGCGTCCGTGCGGGGGAGGAGGTCGTCCTCCCGGCGCGAGACGTCGTCGTGTCCCGATTCGACGTCGTCGCGCGTCGCCGCGACGACCACGCGATCGACCTCGATGTCGTCGTGGACTGCTCGTCCGGAACCTACATCCGCTCGCTGGCCCGCGACCTGGGCGCCGCCCTCGGCGTCGGCGGCCACCTGACCGCCCTCCGCCGCACCCGTGTCGGCCCGTTCGACGTGCGTGACGCCGTGACGATCGACGCGCTCGAGGGCGCTCCCGTGCTCACCCCCGGCGCCGCCGCCGGCCGCGTGCTCTCCGTCCTCCCCGTCACGGCGGACGAGGCGCGGGACCTGCGACACGGCAAGCGCCTCGCCGGGCAGGCCGCGCGCCTGGACGGACCGCTCGCGGCGGCCGTCGAAGACGACGGCACGCTCGTGGGGATCGTCGAGAAGCGCGGTGCCGATGTGAAGAGCGCCATGAACATGCCGGAGGTCTCCCGATGATCCTGTGGTTCACGATCGTGCAGATCGTCGTCGCCGTCGCCGCCGGGCTCTTCTGCCTCGGCGCGGGGTTCGCCGGTCGCCGCCCCAGCGATTTCTCCGTCGGGGCGCTCGCTCTCGTCGAGGTGCTGCTCGTCGCGCAGATCGTCGTCGCCATCGTGGCGCCCCTCGCCGGGAACCCGCCGACCGGGGATCTGCTGGAGTTCTGGGTGTACCTCGTCTCGGCGGCCCTGCTTCCGATCGGGGCCGTGCTCTGGGCGCTGATGGAACGCAGCCGGTGGAGCACCGTCGTGCTCGGCGTGGCCGCGCTCGCGATCGCGATCATGCTCTGGCGCATGCAGGTCATCTGGACCGTGCAGGTCGCCTGAGGAGCACCCGGAGCGGACGCCGGGCAGCTCGCCCGGCTCTAAGATGGAATGCGCTATGAGCTCCACCGCCCCCTCCACTCGGATGACCGGTATCGGTCGTGTCCTGGTGATCGTCTACGCCGTGATGGCACTGGCGGCCACCGGGCGCAGCTTCGTGCAGATCGTCCGTCGATTCGACGAGGCCCCGTTGGCCTACAGCCTCTCGGCGCTGGCCGCGGTCGTGTACGTCCTGGCGACGCTCGCGCTCGTCTTCGCGCGTCGTCGCGGCTGGTACACCGTCGCGTGGGTGGCGATCGTCTTCGAACTCACCGGTGTCCTGGTCGTCGGCGTGCTCAGCCTCGTCCTCCCCGAGCTCTTCCAGCACGAGACCGTATGGTCGCTGTTCGGGCGCGGCTACCTCTTCATCCCCCTCGTCCTCCCGATCTTCGGGATCTGGTGGCTGCGCACGCACCGGCCCGTCGAGACCGCGCGTCCGGTCGAGGTCGCCGCGTGATCGTGTTCCGGAATCCGGACGAGGTGCCGAAGGACTTCGGGCCCAGCGCCGTCGCCATCGGCAAGTTCGACGGCGTGCACGAGGGGCACCGCGCCGTCATCCGCCGCCTGGAGGAGGCGGCCGCGGCCTCGGGGAGCCGTGCCGTCGCGGTCACGTTCGACCGCAACCCCCTCGCCGTGATCCGTCCCGACCGGTGTCCCGAGAACGTCGTGACCGTCGACCGCAAGCTGGAGCTCCTCGGCGAGCTCGGACTCGACGCGACGCTGGTACTGACGTTCGACGAGACGCTCGCCGCCCGGAGCGCGGAGGACTTCGTCGTCGACATCCTCGTCGGCGCGCTGCACGTGTCCACGGTGCTCGTCGGCGCCGACTTCCGCTTCGGACACCGGGGCGCCGGCACCCCCGAGCTGCTGCGGGAGCTCGGCCCCCGATACGGGTTCACGGTCGAGGTCGTCGACGACGTCTACCTTCCGGGGTCGAGCCGCCGGGTCTCGTCGAGCTGGATCCGCGAGCTGCTGATGGCGGGGGACGTCACCGAGGCGGCCCGCGCCCTCGGGCGGTATCCCGACGTGCGCGGCGTCGTCGTCCACGGGCTGAAGCGCGGACGCGAGCTCGGCTTCCCGACCGCCAACCTCTCCACGATCATCGACGCGTTCGTCCCCGCCGACGGCGTCTACGCCGGCTGGCTCGTCGACCACGACACCGGCATCCGGCACCCGTCGGCGATCTCGGTGGGCACGAACCCCACCTTCGACGACGTGCTCGTCCGTCAGGTCGAGGCGCACGTGCTGGGGGAGACCGGGCTCGATCTCTACGGTCACGACGTGACGGTGGAGTTCGTGCAGCGGCTGCGCGGCATGGTCGCGTTCGAGGGCATCGAGAAGCTGATGACCCAGATGGCCGCCGATGTGACGCAGGCCGCGACCATCCTGAACGTGTCCGCGTAACACGACGGCGCCGTGCTCCCGCGGCCAGTGCCAGGGATGACATAGAATAGAGTCAGGCTCCCACCGGTCCCGCACGTATCGCGTGCTCCGGCGGGAACACCGATCCACAGTCCGCACGGTCCTGGCTCACGCCACACGCGGACGACGAGAACGGCTCACGGCTCCCTGAGGGCGCCGGAGCCCTTCAGGCTCAGGAGGAGCATGCCGACCACGGCAACCGCCGCCCCGCGGCGTAAGAAGACGTCCCGTCGCGATGACGAGGCACCCCTCATCCCGATCCTCGCGCGCAAGGTGCGCGAGATCGAGGCGAAGTCCCAGCGGGGGAAGCTGGGTCCCACGAACCGCACGAAGTTCCAGGTGATCGCCTTCCTGGTGCGCGAGGAGCGCGCCAGGGTGAAGGCCGACACGGAGATCACCGACGCGGCCCGCGCCGAGCTGCTCAAGCGGCTCGACGGTGTCGCGACGATCCTCGCGAAGACGGCCGCGCGGGACACCTCGCTCATCCAGCTGCTCGAGGCCGACCAGGCCACCTCGCCGGTCGCCAAGCGGATGCGCCGCGACTGGCTGCTCGAGTCGGGGGCCGAGCTCCCGCCGGAGGAGCTCATCATCGCCGACCCCGCGCCCGTGCAGGTGTCGGTGGTCCCCGCGGCCATCGCCGAGCGTCAGGTCACCCCGCCCTCGGTGGAGGCCCGTCAGCTGGCCAACCCGTTCCTCGCGCCCGACCTGACCCCGCGTCCGGCCAGCACGCCCCGCCGCCGCCTCGACGGCTGGGAGCTCATGGGGCCGCTGTACAAGGCCTTCGAGACCGGCGCGGGCGGTGCGGCGGCGTCGATGGAGCTTCCGCCGGCCCCGGAGTTCGATCACATCTCGCCCAAGGGCCGCGAGATCATGGTGCACCAGTCCCGTTTCCTCGAGGCTGTGCGCGCCGGACACCGCAGCTTCCTGCTCGCCGACGAGCCGGGCCTCGGCAAGACGGCGCAGTCGGTGCTCGCGGCCTCCGTCGCCGGCGCCTATCCGCTGCTCGTCGTGGTGCCCAACGTCGTGAAGATGAACTGGGCGCGCGAGGTCGAGCGGTGGACGCCGCAGCGTCGTGCCACGGTCATCCAGGGCGACGGCGACGACATCGACGCCTTCGCCGACGTGTTCATCGTCAACTACGAGATCCTCGACCGTCACATGTCCTGGCTCGCGTCGATCGGCCTGCGCGGCATGGTCGTCGACGAGGCGCACTTCATCAAGAACCTCTCCTCGCAGCGTTCGCAGAACGTGCTCTCGCTCGCGGCGCAGGTGCGCGAGCGCACGCCGGGGCACGATCCGCTCATGCTCGCCCTCACCGGCACTCCGCTCATCAACGACGTCGAGGACTTCGACGCCATCTGGCGTTTCCTCGGCTGGACGAACGGCGAGAAGCCCGGACCGGAGCTCATGGAGAAGCTCGACGCGACGGGGCTCACGCCCGCGGACAAGGCCTTCTACCCGGAGGCCCGCGACGCGGTGATCTCGATGGGCATCGTGCGGCGCAAGAAGAAGGACGTCGCCGCCGACCTGCCCGACAAGCTGGTCGCCGATCTGCCGGTGCAGCTCGACGACGAGTTCGGTCGCAGCATCCGCCAGGCCGAGCGCGAGCTGGGGGAGCGCCTGGCCGCCCGCTACCGCCGCATCATCGAGGCACGCGGCGACCGCGGTCTCGCGCCCGGAGAGATCGACGACGACATCGTCCGGCTCGTGGCGCAGAACGAGCTCGAGGAGTCGAAGGCCGCCGGCACCGGGGGAGACAACGTCTTCACCATGGTGCGCCGCATCGGTCAGGCGAAGGCCCTCCTCGCCGCCGACTACGCCGCACAGCTGCAGCGGTCGGTCGGCAAGGTCGTGTTCTTCGCGAAGCACATCGACGTCATGGATCAGGCGGAGGCGCACTTCGCCTCCGCGGGCATCCGCGCGGTGTCCATCCGCGGCGACCAGACGAACACGGCACGGCAGCAGGCCATCGACGACTTCAACGGCGACCCCGAGGTCGGCATCGCGGTGTGCTCGCTCACGGCGGCCGGCGTCGGACTCAACCTGCAGGCGGCCTCGAACGTCGTCCTGGCGGAGCTGTCGTGGACCGCTGCCGAGCAGACGCAGGCCATCGACCGCGTGCACCGCATCGGCCAGGACGAGCCTGTCACCGCCTGGCGGATCATCGCCGCGCACACGATCGACACGAAGATCGCCGAGCTCATCGACCAGAAGCAGGGCCTCGCGGCCCGCGCTCTGGACGGCGAGGCGACGGAGGAGACGGCGAGCGAGTCGGTGCAGCTGGCGGCGCTCACGCACCTTCTGCGCGAGGCTCTGGGCGGGCGCTGAGACGTCGTCAAGAACACGTGTTCTTAACGGCGATTCCCAGGCCTCATCCTGCCGGGACGCGAAGTTCGGCGTGATCGCTCCTCGCGGCCGTCAAGATCCCCGGTTTTCGACGCGCTCGAATGGCCAGGCGAGGGGACGGCGCGCTAGTGTCGATCGCAGGCACTGTCGCCGCACCCCCATCCCTCGACCTCCGAAGGCAGCAGCATGAAGATCGGCATCCTGACGAGCGGCGGCGACTGCCCCGGACTCAACGCGGTCATCCGCGGCATCGTGCTCAAGGGCACCACGACCTACGACCTGGAGTTCGTCGGCATCCGCGACGGATGGCGCGGCGTCGTCGAGGGCGACTTCATGCCCCTGACGCGGCATGAGGTGAAGGGCCTGTCCAAGGTGGGCGGCACCATCCTCGGCACCAGCCGCACCAACCCCTACGAGGGGGAGCGCGGAGGCGCCGACAACATCGCGAAGACCCTCTACGGCCACAAGATCGACGGCATCGTCGCGATCGGCGGCGAAGGCACCCTCGCGGCGGCGGACCGCCTCGCCAAGGACGGCATCAAGGTGCTCGGCGTTCCGAAGACGATCGACAACGACCTCCGGGCCACGGACTACTCGTTCGGCTTCGACACCGCCGTGAACATCGCCACGGACGCCATGGACCGGCTCCGGACCACGGGCGACTCCCACCAGCGCTGCATGGTCGCCGAGGTCATGGGTCGTCACGTCGGCTGGATCGCCCTGCACGCCGGAATGGCCGCGGGCGCGCACGTCATCTGCATCCCCGAGGTGCCGATGTCGCTGGACGAGATCACCGCTCTCGTCACGAGCGCCCACGATCGCGGTCGCGCGCCGCTCGTCGTCGTCTCCGAGGGCTTCAAGCTCGCCGGCATGGACGAGGCCTACAGCGACAAGGGCCTGGACGCGTTCAACCGTCCGCGGCTCGGTGGCATCGGCGATCTGCTCGCCCCCGAGATCGAGCGAATCACGGGCATCGAGACGCGGGCCACGATCCTCGGCCACATCCAGCGTGGCGGCTCGCCGTCGGCCTTCGACCGCGTCCTCGCGACCCGGCTCGGCCTGCACGCCGCGGATGCCATCGTGGACGGCGCCTGGGGGCAGATGGTCGCGATGCAGGGGACGGACATCGTCCGCGTCCCGTTCGCGGATGCTCTGGGCGAGCTCAACACGGTGCCCCGCTATCGCTACGACGAGGCCGCCGCCCTCTTCGGCTGACCGCCGGCTTCAGCCCCTCGCGCGGCTTCAGGAGTCCTGCTGTCTTCCCTGCCTGAATTTGCGTGAGTGCCTGTATGCGCGCGTTCGCCTGTTCTCACGGCCTCGCGCGGTGTCAGGCTCTCGCGCGGCTTCAGGCGTCGTGCTGTCTTTCTCGCCTGTTCTCGCGTGAGGGCCTGTGCTTGTGTTCGGTCTGCTCTCCGCGAGCCGTCGTGCGACGGCGTGCGCGATGCAGCCCCTGCGCGAGCGCGGCCAGGACGGTGTCCTCGACATGAGTGTCATCGACCATGACCTGGTGGTAATCGAAGCGCAGGACGGTGTATCCGCGGAGTGCGAGCCTCGCGTCCGCCGCGAGATCACGCCGCCGGTCGCCGGCGGCGCTGTGGTGGCGGAAGCCGTCGATCTGGATGGCGAGCCGTTCGCCGATGACACCGTCGAGCGGATGGCCGTCCACCCACACCTGCTGTCGCACGTCGATGCCGATCGCGCGCATCCGTTCGACGAAGACCGTCTCGGGACCGGAGTCCGACCGGCCGCGGACGATTCGAGCGAGGCGGTCAGCAGCGTGGCACCGCCACCGCACCCGCGCGAGCGTATCCAGCTCCACCGCCCCGTGGCGGATGGCGGACTCCCAGATCGCGCGGGCCTCGACGGGCGGCCGACATCGCGCGACCTGGAAGAGGACATCCAGGACGGGATCGACCGCCGCGCGCGGATGCGCCGGCACAGGCCCCTGGGCGCAATGCACCTGGACGCCGCCGCGGTCGAACCGAGAAGCGGTCCGGGGGAGGGCGACGTGCACGTCCGTGGCCCCGATGTCCCACCATCCGGCGAGAGCCGCAGCGCTCACACAGGTGACTCTCCCGCCGACCGAAGCAGCCGCCCGGCGCCGTGGATCGACATCGGGGAGGAGGAGCCACGACCGGCGCACACGCTCGAGCGTGCCTTCCTGCACCGCGCGACGCATCTGGTACTCGGTGAAACCCGCCTCACGTACGCGCGACGAATGCGCGGAGCCTCCCTGCTCTCGAACCCAGCTCTCGACCCTCGTGCGTCTCACCTCTCCACCTTGAGCGCTCGCGCAGCACTCTCCATCGCAGCACTCGGGATGGGCAGATCGTTCGCGAAATCCTGGCCCTGTGCAGGATCAGTCGTCGCGTGTGGTCACCACAGGCGTCCGCGCGAGATCAGGCAGCAAGAGCCACTTGCGCCTGATGCCGCGCTTGCGCCTGATGCCGCGCGGTAGCCTGAGCCCGCGTCGGACGCGGGAGTGCAGGCCTCCGCGCGAGATCAGGCCAGGAGAGCCACTCGCGCCTGATGCCGCGCGAATGCCTGATGCCGCGCGCGCCTGATGCCGGGCGTGACCGATGCGTCAGGCGAGGTGGAGGGTGTCCAGGAGCCAGGCGAGCTCGAACGCCCGCTCGCGCCAGGAGTTGTACCGCCCGCTCACGCCCCCGTGCCCCGCGACCATCTCGCACTTGAGCAGCACGTCCTTCGCGCCGGCCTCCCGCAGCCGGGCGACCCACTTGGCGGGCTCCACGTAGAGCACGCGGGTGTCGTTCAGCGAGGTCACCGCGAGGATCCGTGGGTACTCCACGCCGTCGCGCACGTTCTCGTACGGCGTGTACGACTTCATGTACGCGTACACCTCCGGGTCGTGCAGAGGGTCGCCCCACTCGTCCCACTCGATCACCGTGAGGGGGAGCGAGGGGTCGAGGATCGTGGTCAAGGCGTCGACGAACGGCACCCCCGCGAGGATCCCGGCGAACAGCTCCGGAGCGAGGTTGGCGACCGCGCCCATCAGCAGACCGCCCGCGCTGCCGCCCTCCGCGACGAGCTGGGCCGGCGTCGTGGTGCCCTCGTCGACGAGGTGCCGGGCGCAGGCGACGAAGTCCGTGAAGGTGTTCCGCTTGTGCAGGAGCTTGCCGTCTTCGTACCACTGCCGGCCCATCTCGCCGCCGCCACGCACATGCGCCACGGCGAAGACGACTCCGCGGTCCAGCTCCGAGAGTCGGGCGACGGAGAAGCCCGGGTCGATGGAGTGCTCGTACGAGCCGTAGCCGTAGAGGTGGACGGGCCGGGGCGTCGCTCCGGGCTCTCCGAAGGAGCGCTTCCAGACGAGGGACATCGGCACGCGCGTGCCGTCCTCCGCGGTGGCCCATTCCCGCCGCTGTCCGTAGCCAGCGGGGTCGTAGTCGCCGAGCACCGTCACCTGCTTGCGGAGGACGAGTTCGCGCGTCGCGAGGTCGAGTTCGTAGACCGTGCCTGGGGTGACGAATGACGTGTAGCCGAGGCGCAGGAAGGGGGAGTGCCACTCCGGGTTGCCGCTGACGCCCGCCGAGTAGAGGGGCTCGTCGAACTGCAGCTCCTCCACGGCGTCCGTCGCGTAGTCCAGGAGCCCGACGCGCTCGAGGCCCTCGCTGCGGTACTCCACCGTGGCGAAGTCGCGGAACGCATCCACCCCGAGCAGCCGTCGTCCCGCCTGATGCGCGACGACGACGCGGCGCTCGCCCTGCGGGTCGTCCGCCGCCACGGAGACGAGCTCGAAGTCCAGGGCGTCGTCATTGTGCAGGATGAGCAGGCGGTCCTCGCCGTCCACGACCGCGTGCTCGAGCGAGTACTCCACGCCCTCCCGCCGCGGCCATACCGGACGTGGCTCCGCGGTGATGTCACCGGTCAGGTCGACGAGGTACTCCTCGCTCGTGATGCTGGAGCCCACGCCGATCACGAGGTAGCGACGACTGCGCGTGATCCCGGCGCCGAGCCAGAACTTCTCGTCGGGCTCGTGGAAGAGCTTGATGTCGTCCGACACCGGGGTCCCGAGCCGGTGCAGCCACAGGGTGTCCGGACGCCAGGCCTCGTCGCGGGTCGTGTAGAGGATCCCGGTGCCGTCCGGGGTGAAGAACGCGCCCCCGGTGTCCGGGATCTCGTCGGCGAGCGTGACGCCCGTCTCCAGGTCGCGGACGCGCACGGTGTAGAGCTCGTCGCCCTCGAAGTCCGTCGACCACAGCAGCTTCGTCGCGTCGTCGGAGGTGTCGAACGCGCCGAGCGAGAAGAACTCGTGCCCCTCCGCCTCGACATTTCCGTCCAGCAGCACCACCTCTCCGGGGACGGGCACCCCCGGCTCGAGACGCGGCGGCGTCCAGTCGCCCTCGACGGCGGCGGCCCGGCAGTGGATGCCGTACTGCGCGCCTTCCTCGGTGCGGCTGTAGTACCACCAGTCTCCGCGTCGCGTCGGCACGGAGAGATCCGTCTCCTGCACGCGGCCCTTGATCTCCTGGAACAGCGTCTCGCGGAGCGTCGCCAGATGCGCCGTCTCCGCCTCGGTGTGCGCGTTCTCGTCCTCCAGGTGCGCGATGACCTCGGGGGAGTCCTTGGCACGCAGCCACTCGTACGGGTCGTCGACCGTGTCGCCGTGGTGCGTGCGGAAGGTGGAACGGCGGGCGGCGATCGGGGCGTCAGTCACCGTCCCACGCTATCCCAGGTCGAGTTGACCGGCACGGGGGACGGTGGCAGGATTTACCGGGGCCGGTAAACGGAAGTCAAACCCACGGTGAACTCTTCGTTCGTCACGTCGATCCCGTCGACATCTCCCTCTTCCTCAAGACCGAAAGCGAACGGTGGAAACCGCAGCCCTCATCGTCGTGCTCGTCATCGCGCTGGCACTCTTCTTCGATTTCACGAACGGGTTTCACGACACCGCGAACGCGATGGCCACGCCCATCGCGACCGGGGCGCTCAAGCCCAAGACCGCGGTGCTCCTGGCCGCTCTCCTCAACCTCGTCGGCGCCTTCCTGTCGACCGAGGTGTCCAAGACCATCTCCGGCGGCATCATCCAGGAGGATGCGATCCTCGCCGCGGGGGCGGAGCTGTTCCTCTCGCTGATCTTCGCCGGACTCATCGGCGCGATCACCTGGAACATGCTGACCTGGCTGCTCGGCCTGCCGTCCAGCTCGTCCCACGCCCTCTTCGGCGGTCTGATCGGCGCGACGCTCGTGGGAGCCGGCCTCGGCGGCATCGACTTCGGCGCCGTGCTGTCGAAGATCGTCCTCCCCGCTCTCATCGCCCCGATCACCGCCGGCATCATCGCCTTCGTGGCGACGAAGATCGCCTACTCGATCACCCGGCGCTATGACGGCAAGCCCGACGGGCGCGACGGCTTCCGCTGGGGTCAGATCTTCACGTCGTCCCTGGTCGCGCTCGCCCACGGCACCAACGACGCACAGAAGACGATGGGCGTCATCACCCTCGCGATGATCACGATCGGCTGGCAGTCCGGTGCGCACCACGAGCCCGAGCTCTGGGTCATCGTCGCCTGTGCGTTCACGATCGCCCTCGGCACGTATCTCGGCGGCTGGCGCATCATCCGCACGCTGGGCAAGGGCCTGACCGACGTCAAGCCGGCGCAGGGCTTCGCGGCCGAGAGCTCGACGGCGGCGACGATCCTCGCCTCCAGCGCCCTCGGCTTCGCCCTCTCCACCACGCAGGTGGCCTCGGGATCGGTCATCGGATCGGGTCTCGGTCGCCGCGGCTCGACGGTGCGCTGGCGGACGGCCGGTCGCATCGGCGTCGGCTGGCTGCTGACCCTGCCCGCGGCCGGAGGGGTCGGCGCCCTGGCGGCGCTGCTCGTCGTCTGGCTCGGTCCCTGGGGTGTGGCCATCGATGCCGTGCTCGCCGTGGTGATCATCCTCGGGCTGTACATGCGTTCGCGGCGCAACGCCGTCACGCCGGCCAACGCCATGAGCGACGTCGCCGAGTCCCACCTCGCGGTCGAGGTCCCCGACACACCGCCGCCCACGCGTCGCCAGCAGCGCATCGCTCAGGCCAAGGCGGAGGCGAAGGCCCGCGCCGAGGCCAAGGAGAAGGCGAAGGCCGAGGCCAAGGACAAGGCGAAGAAGAAGGCCAAGGCCAAGGCCGACGCGAAGGCCGCGAAGACCGGCAGCGTCTCCTCGTCCGACGCCTCGCAGAACGGGGACTCGGCATGAACGTCACGATCGACTGGATCGCCTTCCTGCAGGTGTTCGCCGCCGCGCTCATCGGCGCCGCCGCCATCGTCACCTTCTACGCCCTGGGCCTGCGTCTGCTCGTACGCAGCGGCCGGGCCCCCGTCGTGAGCCCGGCGGAGTTCACCGACGCCATCACGGTGATCTCCGAGAAGGAGCTCAAGCGGGCCGCCAAGCAGGCGGCGAAGGCGGCGAGGAAGAGCCCGCTCACCGAGGGGCAGAAGACCCTCGCCCTCGTGGGCGCCTACGGCTGCTTCGTGCTCTGCGGGGCCGCGGTCATCGCCGGCATCCTGCTCATCGTCGTCGGCCACTGAGCCTCCGGCGCGCCAGGGACGGGCGTCGGCACCCGCCCCTAGGCTGAGGGCATGTCCGCAACCAACGGAACGCCCCCGGTCTTCGGCCGATACGCCCCCGCGTCCCATGTCCTGATCCATGTCAGCGACCCGCACTTCCTGGCCGGAGGCGCGGCGCTGGGGGGACGGTACGACGTCGATCACACGTTCGCGCGGACGCTCGAGGCGATCCGCGCCGTGCATCCCGCTCCCGCCGCCATCGTGATCACCGGGGACCTCGCCGACCTCGGCGAGCCGGATGCGTACCGCCGGCTGCGTGCGGCGATCGAGCCGGTCGCCGCCGAACTGGGCGCTCCCGTGGTCTGGGTCGCGGGCAACCATGACGAGCGCCCGGCGCTCCGCGAGGCGCTCCTGGACGGCGAGCCCACCGAGGAGCCGGTCACCGGGGTGTGGGATCTCGACGGGCTGCGCCTCGTGGCCCTCGACACGAGCGTCCCGGGATGGCACCACGGCGACCTCGACCCGGCGCAGCTCGCGTGGTTGGCCGACGTCCTCGCCGAACCCGCGCCGCATGGGACGATCCTGGCGATGCACCACCCGCCGCTGCCCAGCCATCTGCCATTGTTCGACATCCTCGAGCTCCGTCATCAGGACGAGCTCGCCGCCGTCATCCGCGGCACCGACGTCCGCGGCATCCTCGCCGGCCACCTGCATTACTCCTCACACGGTCTGTTCGCCGGCGTCCCGGTGAGCGTCGCGTCCGCGACCTGCTACAGCATGAACGTCGCCCGTCCGGCGGCAGAGGTGAACGGCATGGACGCCGCCCAGGCGTTCCAGCTCGTGCACGTGCGGCCGGAGACCCTCACGCACACGGTCGTCCCCGTGGTCGACGCGCCGACCGACGACTACTTCTCGGAGGAGTGGATCGCGCGAATGGCGGCGCTGACCCCGGAGGAGCGCCTGGAGGCGTTCTCCCGGAAAACCCCGCAGGGACCGGCGTAGACTGGTCGCATCCCCCACTTTTCCGTTCGCCACGACCCACGAGGATGTGACATGGCTTCTGCCGCGCCCGCCCATACCCGCACCGAGACCGATTCGCTGGGGAGCATGGAGATCCCCGCCGACGCGTACTGGGGGATCCACACCGCCCGCGCCGATGCGAACTTCCCGATCACGAAGCGCCCCATCTCGGTCTACCCCGAACTGGTGATCGCCCTCGCGATGGTGAAGCAGGCCAGCGCCCGGGCCAACAAGGAGATCGGCGTCCTCGACGCCGAGCGGGCCGACCTCATCGACCGCGCGGCACAGCGCGTCATCGACGGCGAGTTCCACGACCAGTTCACGGTCGGCGTCATCCAGGGCGGCGCCGGCACGTCGACGAACATGAACGCGAACGAGGTCATCACCAACATCGCGCTCGAGATGGCCGGACGCGAGAAGGGCGACTACGCCTTCCTCTCTCCGATCGACCACACGAACCGCAGCCAGTCGACCAACGACGTGTACCCGACCGCGGTCAAGATCGGCCTCTCGCTGACGCTGCGCTCGCTGCTCGACGAGCTGGACGCCCTGCGCGTGGCCTTCCTCGGCAAGGCGGGGGAGTTCCACGACATCCTCAAGGTCGGCCGCACCCAGCTCCAGGACGCCGTGCCCATGACGCTCGGCCAGGAGTTCCACGGCTTCGCCACGACCCTGGGCGAGGACCACAGCCGCCTCACCGAGAACGCCTCCCTCATGTTCGAGATCAACATGGGCGCGACCGCGATCGGCACCGGCATCACGACCCACCCCGACTACGCGCCCGCCGTGCTGAAGCACCTGCGCGAGATCACCGGACTCGACCTGGAGACGGCCACCGACCTCGTCGAGTCCACGAGCGACACGGGCGCCTTCATGTCGTTCTCCTCGTCGCTCAAGCGGAACGCCATCAAGCTCTCGAAGATCTGCAACGACCTGCGCCTGCTGTCGTCGGGTCCGCAGGCGGGCCTCGGCGAGATCAATCTGCCCGCACGCCAGGCCGGCTCGAGCATCATGCCGGGCAAGGTCAACCCGGTGATCCCGGAGGTCGTGAACCAGGTGGCGTTCGCGGTCGTCGGCGCCGACATGACCGTGACCATGGCCGTCGAGGGCGGTCAGCTCCAGCTCAACGCCTTCGAGCCCGTCATCGCGCACTCGATCTTCCAGTCGATCACCTGGATGCGTCAGGCCATGTGGACGCTGCGCGTGAACTGCGTCGAGGGCATCACCGCGAACCGCGACCGTCTGGGCGCGATGGTCGGCGCGTCGGTCGGCGTCATCACGGCGCTCACGCCCTTCATCGGCTACGCGGCGGCCGCCGCCCTGGCCAAGACGGCCCTGCTGACCAACCGCAACGTCGCCGACCTGGTGGTCGAGGCCGGACTCATGTCCCGCGACGAGGTCACCAAGCAGCTGTCTCCCGCCCGTCTGTCGGGCCTGGAGGCGGTCACGGCGGCCATCCCGATCGTCACCCCCGACGACCTCATCCAGATCTGAGCGTCGACCGGATACGCGAAGGGGACGGGAGCTCACAGCTCCCGTCCCCTTCGTCGCGTCCGGGTCAGTCGAGGATGCGGCAGTGCGTCGTGAGCTCGCCGATGCCGTCGATGCCGACCGTGACGGTCGAGCGGTCGCGGAGGAAGATCTGCGGGTCGCGCGAGTAGCCGGCGCCGCCGGGGCTGCCCGTGGAGATCAGGGTGCCGGGGAGCAGGGTGAGCGACTGGGAGAGGTGGGCGATGAGCTTCGCCACCGAGCGCACCATCTGATCGGTGCTGGCGTCCTGCACGGTGTGTCCGTCCACCACGGTCCAGATGTGGAGGTCCTGCGGGTCGGCGATCTCGTCGGCGGTCACCGCGAACGGGCCGGTGGGGGTGAAGCCGTCGAACGACTTGCAGCGGGACCACTGCGCCTCGGAGAACTGGATGTTCCGTGCGGTGATGTCGTTGACCACCGTGTATCCCCACACGTGCGTCAGGGCGTCCGCCTCCGGCACGTCCTTCGCGGGCGTGCCGATGAGCACGCCCAGCTCGGCCTCGTAGTCGACGGCCTCGCTGAGGCTCCGGGGCCAGGACGTGGTCTGGTCGTGACCGGTCAGCGAGTTCGGCCACAGCGTGAACACGGTCGGCGCGGCGTCGGTCTTGAGTCCGAGCTCGCTGGAGTGCGCGGCGTAGTTGAGACCGACGGCGAGCACGGCCGGCGGCGCGATCACGGCGGAGGCGAACCCCCAGCCGGTCAGCGGGTGGCGCGGGGCCGTGCTGTCGCGCAGGGCGGCGCGGAACTCGTCGAGTCCGGCGTCTCCTCGCTCGATCAGCTGCTGCAGGGTGGCAGGCGCGTCGGACAGGAGATCGGAGACGAGGATGGCGTCCGAGCCCTCCACCACGGCGAGAACCGCCTGGGAGGAGTCTGGACGGCGCAGGTGAGCGAACCGCATGGTTCTACGCTACCGGGTGCGTGCGGCCGGTCGGGTGGAGGAAGCCCCCAGAGCCCGGCGCGGATGCTTGTGCCCCATAAGCTTTGAGCATGACCTTCGGAGGACCGTCCGACCCCCAGCAGCCCGCCCGGTACACGCCGCCGTCCGCGCCGCCCGCGCAGCCGAGTGCGTACTCCGCCGCGCAGTACGCACAGTCGCCGTATCTGCCGCCGACGTTCGGACAGCAGCCGGGCTATGCGTCGGCCCTCGCGCAGCCGACGCCCTACACGCCACCGGCTCCCGTCGCGCCGTCGCCCGCCGAGTCGCTGCCGGCTCTCCCGTTGCCGAACAAGAAGGGCCGGACGATCTCGCTGTGGCTGTTCGGCTTCCTCGGGTTCCTCCTCCTGGCGCTCATCGGCTACTTCGGCTGGGCGCTCGGACCGACCGCCTCGGTGATCGGGCTCGTCCTGGCGTTGATCCCGCTCACGATCGTCTTCCTCGGGGTGCGCATGATCGACCGGTGGGAGCCGGAGCCCAAGCGTCTCGTGGCGTTCGCCATCGCCTGGGGTGCCGTGGCCGCGGTCGGCCTCACGCTCCTCGTCGACATCGGCCTCACTATGCTGTTCGACATCCGCTCCGAGGAGTTCTCCGCGGTGATCCAGGCGCCCATCGTCGAGGAGTTCTGGAAGGGCCTCGGGGTCTTCCTCATCTTCCTGCTCGCGCGGCGCTCCTTCGACGGTCCGGTGGACGGCGTCGTCTACGGGGCGCTCGTCGGCGCGGGCTTCGCGTTCACCGAGAACATCCAGTACTTCGCGATCAGCCTGATCGAAGGCGGCGGCGAGCAGCTCGGCGTCACCTTCATCGTGCGGGCGGTGCTCTCGCCGTTCGCCCATGCGATGTTCACCTCGCTGACCGGGTTCGCGATCGGCCTCGTGGCTCGCCGGCACGCCTCCGCGGGAGCGGCCGCCGGCGCGGGCCTGCTCGGCATGGTCGGGGCGATCCTCCTGCACGGCCTGTGGAACGGCTCGGCCACCTTCGCCGACTTCTTCGGGCTCTACTTCACCCTGCAGGTGCCGCTGTTCATCGGCTTCATCCTCGGGATCGTCGCGCTGCGGCGAGAGGAGGCGCGGCTCACGCGGGCGCGCCTGGCCGAGTACGCGGCCGCCGGCTGGTTCACGCCGGAGGAGGTCACGATGCTCGCCACGCCCGCCGGGCGCAAGGTCGGGCTGGCGTGGGCGGCGCAGCTGCGCGGCGACCGCCGGCCGCTGATGCGTGAGTTCATCAAGGACGCGACGGCTCTGGCAGCGGTTCGCCAGCGGGCGATCACCGGTCGCGACCCGCTCGCGGTCGAGGACGAGCGTGCTCTGCTGATCCGCACGAGGGCGGCACGCGCCGCGCTGCTGGCCTACTGAGGGACCGCTTCGGACAGACTCAGCGCCCGGTGCTGCGGCGATGCCTGCATGTCTCCCGGGCGCTGAGTTGATCTGCCACCAGGGTGCACCCGGCCCCGGGGATGTGTCAAGGGTCTCCGCGACGGGCGGCCACAGCAGCTCGACGAGGTGTTCGCTGTGAGCAGGTGTGGTCGCGTTGACCGCGCGCGCGACGGTCGGGTTGGATGGAGCCATGACTGATCGCACAAAGCCCGAGTTCGACGCCCCGACCGGCCCTGCCCCCGCAGAACTGGTCATCCGCGACATCATCGAGGGTGACGGTGCCGAGGCCAAGCCCGGCGACACCGTGACCGTCCACTACGCCGGCGTGGAGTTCGAGTCCGGCGAGGAGTTCGACTCGTCGTGGGGTCGCGGGGAGACCATCCAGTTCCCGCTCCGTGGCCTGATCCAGGGCTGGCAGGACGGCATCCCCGGCATGAAGGTCGGCGGCCGCCGCGAGCTGATCATCCCGCCGCACCTCGCGTACGGCCCGGCCGGGGGAGGGCACTTCCTCTCCGGCAAGACGCTGATCTTCATCATCGATCTCGTCGCCGTCGGCTGACATCCTCGTTCGGAAGCGCCCCGCACCCTGTGGTGCGGGGCGCTTTCGATGTCTCCGGACTTTCTGCTCGACACGGGAATACATGCGAGTGAATGTATGTTGTCGGAAGGGTGCCGCGGACGATCGCGGTGCCATCCCTTCGCCGCCGCCGCGGCCGACGTCTCCTGAGGAGCAATCATGAGCAGCATCGACATCCCCGGTTACCGCCCCGGCACCTGGGTCCTGGACCCGTCCCACAGCGAGGTGACCTTCAGCGTCCGCCACATGATGATCTCGAAGGTGCGCGGCACCTTCGGTGTGAAGAGCGCGACGCTTGTGGCTCCGGAGAACCCGCTCGACGCCAAGGTCGAGGCCTCGGTCGACGTGACCTCCGTCGACACGAAGGACGAGGGTCGTGACCAGCACCTCCGCTCCGCCGACTTCTTCGACACCGAGAACTTCCCGACCATGGACTTCGTCTCGACCGGCGCGCGCGTCGAGGGCGGCGACTTCCTCGTGGACGGCGACCTCACCATCCGCGGCATCACCAAGCCCGTCACCTTCGAGCTCGACTTCGGCGGCTTCGGCAGTGACCCGTGGGGCAACTACAAGGCCGGCGCCTCGGCCAAGACGGTCATCAACCGCGAGGACTTCGGCCTCACCTGGAACGCCGCGCTGGAGACCGGCGGCGTGCTCGTCGGCAAGGACGTCACGATCACGCTCGACCTCCAGGGTGCGCTGCAGCAGGACTGACGCGCGCAGACCTCTCCGAACCCCGGGCCCGTCAAGGCTCGGGGTTCTCTGCGTCGTAGGCGCGGAACCGCGGGTGCCGACGGGCGAGGAGGGCGACGAGCACGATCACGAGGATGCCGCCGAGCAGCGGGGGGAACCACAGCGACGTCAGCGTCGCGAGGGTCCCGGCGTAGAGGGCGCCGACGCGGGGGCCGCCGGTCACCACGACGACGAAGAGCCCCTGCAGGCGTCCGCGCATGGCGTCGGGCACTGCCGCCTGCATCATGGTGTTGCGATAGATCGAGCTGATGTTGTCCGAGGCGCCGGAGAGCGCGAGCGCCACGCAGGCGGCGACGATGAGGAGGACGTGCGGCCGGTCCCCGGCGGCGGGCGTCGCGGAGAAGGCGCCGATCAGGAGGACGACGCCGAACAGAGCGATCGCGGCGCCGTAGGCCTCGATGGCACGGGCGATCCCACGACCGTGCCACCGGTACTGCACCACGCGGCCGGAGAACAGGCTCGAGGAGAAGGTGCCGACGGCGACCGCCGCCGTGAGGATGCCGGTCGTGAACGCCCCGCCGCCGAGGATCACGGTGCCCAGCGCCGGGAAGAGCACGAGCGGCTGCCCGAAGGTCATCGCGATGATGTCCATGACGTACTGCATCCGGATGTTGCCCGCCCGGCGGAGGAAGCGCCAGCCGTCGACGAGTGAGGCGAGACCGGGGCGCACGGTGTCGCCTTCGGGGCGCAGGGCGGGGAGGGTCCACAGTCCGAGGAACATCGACAGCATGAGCACGACGTCGATCGTGTACGTCCAGCCGTATCCGGTGAGGGCCACGAGGAGTCCGGCCAGCGCGGGGCCGGCCATGACCGTGAGTCCGAAGGCGACGCCGTTGAGCGCGGACGCGGCGGCGAGCATGCGGCGGGGGATGAGTCGGGGGACGATCGCCGTCCGGGTGGCCATGCCGACCGAGTTCGCCGCCGAGTTCACGATGCTCAGCGCGTACAGCCACCAGATCGTCTCCGTCCCCGTCCACGTGAGCGCGGCGAGGAGCGCGGTGGAGGCGAACGTCACGGTGGCCGCGATCAGCGCGACCCGCCGGCGGTCGAACGCGTCGGCGAGCATGCCGCCGTACAGACCGGCGAGGATCATCGGGAGGAGACCGGCGACGGCGATCATCGAGACGGCGAACGTGCTCTCGGTCAATTCGAACACGTGCAGCATCACGGTCACGATGGTGAGCTGACCGCCGATGCCTGCGAGCGTCGAGCCGATCCACATCCGGGCGAAGGCCGAACTCGCCTTCAGCGGGGTGAGGTCGATCAGATGGCCGCGTCGGGAGCTCACAGGGCGATCTTCTTCTGCACATCCCGAGCCTAGTTGACCGGTGCGCCTCGCTCCGGACCCCGTGTCCCGCCGTGGTCGTTCGGGCTGGTAGACTCGTCAGGTTGCCGTTCGATCGGCCGCGGATAAAGAGAGCTCACGCATCAGGCGTCGGGCGCCGCGCAACAAGCAGAGAGGGGATCGAATCTATGGCACTGGAAGCAGACGTCAAGAAGGCGATCATCGAAGAGTACGCGACGCACCCCGGTGACACCGGATCCCCCGAGGTGCAGGCCGCGATGCTGACGCAGCGCATCAAGGACCTCACCGAGCACCTGAAGGAGCACAAGCACGACCACCACTCGCGTCGTGGTCTGTTCCTGCTCGTGGGTCAGCGCCGTCGTCTGCTCGGCTACCTCCAGAGCGTCGACATCGAGCGGTACCGCTCGCTGATCGCACGCCTTGGTCTTCGCCGATAAGGCACCACGGACCCAGCGTTCAATCGCGCAGAACATTCTTGAGAAGGCCGCCCCACGGTGTGGGGCGGCCTTCGTCATGTCCGGACGGCGTGGATCCGCTCAGGCGGTCGCCTGCACGAGGTCGGGGTGGTGGATGGCCGCCACGTCGGGGTGCGCCCGCAGGCGTGACTTCATGGCGTTCTCGCCGTAGGTCGCGTGGATCGGATTGCTCGGGTCCTCGGTGACTCCGGTGGCCTCGGCGGCGAGGTCGGCGGGGAGCTCGAGCAACGGCAGCTGCTGGTCGAGGGCGGGGTTGAAGAAGAACGGGATCGAGATGCGCTCCTCGGGCGCCCGCGGCGAGATCACCCGGTGGTTCGTCGCCTTGAGGTAGCCGCCGGTGGCGTACTCGAGCAGCTCGCCGATGTTGACGACGAAGGCGCCGGGAACCGGGGGAGCCGACACCCACTCGCCGTCGCGCTCGACCTGGAGCCCACCCTTGCCGGGCTCGACCCAGAGCAGCGTCAGCACCCCGGAGTCCTTGTGCGCGCCGACGCCCTGCTGCGGTTCCGGCTCGTTCGTGCCCGGGTACCGCACGATCTTGATCAGGGTGGACGGATCGCGGAACGTCTCGTCGAAGTAGGTCTCCTCGGCCCCGAGGGTGAGGGCCCAGGCGCGCAGGAGCTTGCGGGCGATCTCCGTCAGGGCGTCGTGCCACTCGGTGACGACCTGCTTCAGCTCGGGCTGGGCGGCCGGCCAGAGGTTGGGGCCGATGAGGCGGTTGAAGGCGGGGCCGCCGTCCACCGGCTCGCGCTCGGGGCCGATGTCGATCTGCTCGCGCCAGTCGACCTTGCCCTGCGTCCGTTCCCCGCCGATCCGGGTGTAGCCGCGGAAGTGCGGGCTGTTGACGTTCTCGATCGCGAGCTTGTCCTCCTCCGGCAGGGCGAAGAAGTCGAGGGCCGCCTGGTGCAGCCGCGCCTCGAGTTCCGGTGAGATCCCGGTGCCGGTCAGGTAGAAGAAGCCGACGTCGTGAGTGGCCGCGCGGAGGTCGTCGCGGAAGCGCGCCGCGGCCTCGGGGCCGTCGTCGAGCTGGGACAGGTCGAGGATGGGGAGCGAGAGTTCAGCCATGGACCGAGGCTATGTCGGGGATGTGGCCGGAGGACGCTCTGTTGCACTCCATTACCTCCGGCGGTGATGTCGGAGCCGCGTCGGTCGCGGTGCTAGAGTCTCGGTGGTAAGGGATGCCTTACCTCAGTCGTCAGTCAGAGAGTGTCTCCCGTGCTCGCCACCTTCCTCATCGGACTCCGCGAGGGTCTCGAAGCCGCGCTCGTCGTCGGCATCCTCGTCGCCTACCTCCGCCGTCTCGGTCGCCGGGACGCGCTGCCGAAGATGTGGGCCGGGGTCGGTCTCGCGATCGCCCTCGCTCTGGGCATCGGCGCGATCCTGACCTTCGGAGCCTACGAACTGACCTTCCAGGCGCAGGAGCTGATCGGCGGCGGGTTGTCCCTCGTCGCGGTGGCGATGGTGACGTGGATGATCTTCTGGATGCAGCGCGCCGGCCGCACCATGAAGGCGACTCTGGAGGGCGGCATCGATCGCGCGCTGACAGTGGGTGGTCTCTGGGCGCTCATCGCGATCGGCTTCGTCTCCGTCGCCCGCGAGGGGATCGAGACCACGCTGCTGCTGTGGTCGATGGTGCAGTCCTTCGGCGACGCCCCCTCGGCGCTCGTCGGCGCGCTCCTGGGACTCTCCGTGGCCGTCGTGCTCGGCTGGCTCATCTCCCGCGGGGCGCTGCGCCTGGACCTGCGGCGCTTCTTCGCCTGGACGGGCGGCTTCCTCGTGATCGTCGCCGCCGGCGTCCTCGCCTACGCGCTGATGGATCTGCAGGAGGCGGGCGCGCTTCCCGGCCCGTTCACCGCCGCCGCTCCGCTCGATCCGGTCACCGGTGCCGTCGCCGTGGGCGCGGCCGGCTTCCCGTTCGGCTGGGCGTTCGACGTGTCGGCGGCGATCGCTCCCGGCGGCGCGCTGGCCTCCGTCCTGCAGGCCACGGTCGGCTTCATGCCCGCCATGACCTGGCTGCAGGTGCTCGCCTGGGGTCTCTACATCCTCGTCGTGGGCGGGCTCTACCTCCGCGGCCTGCGCTCGGCACGCCCTTCGACGCGCGGCGCCTCCGCCGCCACCCCGACGTCCTCCCTCACACAGCAAGGAGCAGCATGATCACCTCGCACCGGGTCCTCGCCGCGGCAGCCGCCGCGGGTACCGCCGTCCTCCTCCTCCTCAGCGGCTGCGTCGCGAAGAGCGATGCCCAGGCGACGGCGGCGTTCGACGTCTCATCCACCGCCACGGACTGCGCCGTCTCCGCGTCCACCGCGAAGAGCGGGACGCTGACGTTCGATGTGACGAACGACACCGACCAGGTCTCCGAGTTCTACCTGCTGGCCGAGGACGGACTGCGGATCGTCGGCGAGGTCGAGAACATCGCCCCGGCCGCGTCCCGCACCCTCACGGTGGTCGCCCAGCCGGGCGAGTACTTCACGCTCTGCAAGCCGGGCATGGTCGGCGACGGTGTCGGCCGGGCGTCGTTCACGGTGACCGGAGACCGCGTGGCGGTGGACGGCCCCGACGCCGAGCAGAAGCAGAAGGCGGTCGATCTCTACGGGGCGTTCGTGAAGGATCAGGTCGGGCAGCTCGTGCCGGCCGTGGAAGACCTCGTGGCCGCCTACGAGTCCGGCGACGACGAGACCGCCCGCACGCTCTTCCCGCAGACGAGGGCGTTCTACGAGCGCATCGAGCCCGTCGCCGAGGCGCTCGGAGACCTCGACCCGCGGATCGACTACCGAGAGGTCGATGCGGTGGCGGAGGGCCTGGACTGGACCGGCTTCCACCGCATCGAGAAGGACCTCTGGGTGCCGGCGAAGGACGCGCTGAACGCCGACGGAGAGACCCCGGCATGGCAGGACTGGGCGCCGTCCACGCCCGCGGAGCGCGCCGATTACGGCGACCTGCTCCTGGCCGACGTGCAGGAGCTGTACGACTACGTGCACTCGGACGACTTCACCACCGCGCTGGACGACCAGGGGATCGGCGGCATCTCGAACGGCGCGATCGCACTGCTCGACGAGGTGGCCACCGGTAAGATCTCCGGCGAGGAGGACTGGTGGTCCGGCACGGATCTCTTCGACTTCGCCGCGAACGTCGAGGGCTCCAAGATGGCCTTCTCGCTGGTGCAGGACTTCGCCGCGGCGCAGGGCGACGACGGCGAGGCCCTCGTCTCCGAGATCGAGACCGGATACACCGCCCTCGAGGAGTCCCTCGCCGCGCACGGCTCGCTCGCCGAGGGCTTCGTGGGGTACGGAGAGCTGACCGATGCCGACAAGCGCGAGTTCACCGACCTCATCAACGCGCTCGCCGAGCCGCTCTCGCAGCTCACCGGCACGGTGCTCGACTGACGGCGGCACACGGAGGAGCACGGACGTGAACGAGTCGGAATCCGTCGCCCGGGAGGCGCCGGCGGCCCTGCCATCGGAGCCCTCCGGCGGCGGTCTCAGCCGCCGCGGGCTACTCGGGCTGGCCGTCGGCGGTGGTGTCGCCGGCCTGGCCGTCGGGCTGGGGGCCGGGACGGCCGGAGGCATGGCGCTCGGGCGTGCGCGTGCCGCCGAGGACGCCGAGTCGCGGTACGAGTTCTTCGGCGCGCACCAGGCCGGCATCACGACGCCGGTGCAGGACCACCTGCACTTCGCGAGCTTCGACATGATGCCCCGCACCGATCGGGACGACCTCATCTCCCTGTTGCAGGACTGGTCGTACGCCGCGGCACGGATGACGCAGGGGCTGGAGGTGAGTGCGAGCGGCGCGGTGAACGGTCCCGCCGAAGCGCCCCCGGATGACACGGGGGAGGCGCTGGGGCTCCCCGCCGCGGGCCTGACCCTCACGTTCGGGTTCGGTCCGGGGCTGTTCGAGAACGAGGACGGCGATCGCTACGGTCTCGCCGCTCGGCGTCCGTCCGGCCTCGAACGGCTCCCCGCCTTCCTCGGGGACGACCTCGATCCGGCGGCGTCGCACGGCGACCTGTGCATCCAGGCCTGCGCCGACGACCCCCAGGTCGCTGTGCACGCGATCCGCAACCTCAGCCGCATCGCGTTCGGGCGGGCCCGCCTGCGCTGGTCGCAGCTCGGATTCGGCAAGACCTCGCGCACGACGGCAAGTCAGGCCACGCCCCGGAACCTCTTCGGCTTCAAGGACGGCACGGCCAACATCCTCGCCGACGACACCGCGGCGCTCGCCGAGCACGTCTGGGTCGCCGAGGGTGACGAGCCGTCCTGGATGGCCGGCGGTTCGTATCTGGTCGCCCGGAAGATCGCCATGCTCATCGAGACCTGGGACCGGGTGCGCCTGGCCGAGCAGGACACGATCATCGGACGGGACAAGGGGGTCGGGGCACCGCTCTCCGGAGGCGACGAGTTCACGGCCCCCGACTTCCGCGGCACGGAGATCGATGCGAACAGTCACGTCCGGCTCGCGCATCCGGAGCAGAACGACGGCATCCGCATCCTGCGCCGCGGGTACAACTACGTCGACGGCAACAACGCCCTGGGACGACTCGACGCCGGGCTGTTCTTCCTGTCCTACCAGCGTGATCCCGCCCAGTTCATCAGCCTGCAGCGCCGCCTGTCGACCGACCGTCTCAACGAGTACATCCGTCACGTGGGCTCGGGCATCTGGGCCATCCCGCCGGGAGCGCGACCGGGTTCGTACGTGGGGGCGGAGCTGTTCGCCTGAGCAGACTCAGCCGGCGACGACGTCTTCGAGGACGGCGACGGCATCCGCGGCGAACGCATCCGCTCCGGCGTGATCGTGAGCGGTCACCGTCACCACCGCGTCGCCGAGGAACAGCAGCAGCTGGCCGTGCGCTCCGTGCAGCCGCCACGCCCGCCCCGGACCCTGCCAGCCCGCGAGCGCATAGCGGTCATAGCCAGGGTTGACGCTCGCGACGACGCCGTCCTCGTGCATGGCGTCGATCCACTCCGGGGCGACGAGTCGACGTCCCTGCCAGGAGCCGCGATCACGGATGAGCAGCCCCAGGCGCGCGACCTCCTCGGTGCGGAGCGGCAGGCCGCCACCCGCCTCGATGCGTCCGTTCGGGCAGCGGGACCACGTCACGTCCTCGATGCCGAGCGGGGCGAAGAGGCGCGTCGAGAGGTAGTCGCCGACGTCGCCCACGCGGGTCGCGAGGGCGGTCATCGCGGTGTAGGTGCTCGCGTTGGAGTACTGGAACACACGCCCGCGCGACGGCCGTCGCAGGAACTCGCGGGCCAGATCCGGCCAGTCCGTCATCAGCGTCTCGGACCACGGCAGGTCGATGCCGCTCGACATCGACAGCAGGTGACGCAGGGTGACGCGAGCGACGCCCTCGCCGAGTTCGTGCTCCGGCAGGAGGCTGGCGACGGTGTCGTCCAGGCCGATCAGTCCGTCGTCGGCGGCGAGGGCGGCCGCAAGCACGCAGACGCCCTTCGCGATCGAGTGCACGTCCTCACGGACGTCGGGCGTCCAGCGGTGATCCGCGGTGTCGTCGCCGATGCGCACGTGGAGCCCGTGCGCGGCGAACCCCTGGGAGTCGGCGATGGCGACGAGCCGGTCCCGGACCTCGGACGCGGGGCGGGCGGCTGTCATCGCGGACGCCGGGAGCCGGTCGGATCGTTGCGGCGACCTTCCCGCGACGCGAGCTCGGGATCGGCGAACAGCCACCGCGGCCGCGGCTCCACGAGCGGACGGAACACCCGCCGCACGGGCTTGGTCGCGAGCAGCAGGGCGAGGACCACCGAGAGTGCGGTGACCGCAGGGAGCCAGAACCAGGTCGGCTCGAGGTCGCGCAGCACGCCGCTCTCGCGGAACGGGTAGAGCACGAAGGAGTGCAGGAGGTAGACGTACATCGTGTACTGACCGAACGTGGTCCACCAGTACGCGCCGCGGGGGATGAGGGCGAAGAAGGCGGCGCACAGCACGACCGCGAGCAGCATGAGCAGGATGCGGATGCCGCCGGCCCACCACTGGTCGCCGACGAGGTCGACGTAGGAGTCCTCGTAGAACAGCCAGTGCCGCAGGTCAACCGCCTGCCACAGCGGCAGCCAGTTCCACGCCGCCCATCCGGCCGTGCCGAGGACGACGAGCGCGAGGACGCGGCTCCACCACGGGCGGACGTCGAGGAGGCGGAGGCGGTCGACGACGTTCTTCTCCCGGAGCCACCAGCCCAGGGTGAAGAACGGCAGCAGGCCCAGGGTCCGGGAGAGTGAGAACGTGCTGTCGACGTTCGGCAGATAGCCGGCGCCGATGGAGATCACGATCGTCCACAGCAGCGGCCAGCGCAGGAGCGCGAGGTACGGGAGGACGAGACGGAAGATCCCGAGCGCGAGCAGGAACCAGAGCGTCCAGCTGGGCTGCGTCGGGTTCGGGGTGGTCTCTCCCTCCACGAGCCACTTCGTGAGCGTCCAGAGCGCCTCGAAGATGACGTAGGGGAGGATGATGTCGGTGATGACGCGGGCCATCTGCGTCCGGGTGGGGGAGCCCGACTTGGAGAAGTAGCCCGAGATGATGGCGAACGCCGGCATGTGGAACGCGTAGAGCGCCAGATAGAAGGCGAAGGCGATGTCCGAGTCGTAGCTGAGGCGCTGGATGGCATGGCCCAGCACGACGAGGACGATGCAGGCGTAGCGGGCGTTGTCCCAGAAGGGCACGCGGCGGCGTTTGCGGGGAACCGGTCCGGTGCTGGGTCCTGTGGTGCCGACCCCGGTGGTGCTCATTCTCCGAGGCTACCGGTCGGGAATAAAGTTGCCGTGCACGCGTTGACCCAATTACATTCAAATGAATAGAACCGGATGTCCGGCATCCGATTCGGAGAACACGGAGCAATCATGAGCGAGCAGTCAGGCGCGCAGGCGATGCAGTTCGGCATCATGTCGGTCAGCGACATCACCCGCGACCCCACCACGGGAGTCACCCCCAGCGAGCAGGAGCGGATCAAGGCGACGCTGGCCATCGCCACGCACGCCGAGGAGGTGGGCCTCGACGTCTTCGCCATCGGCGAGCACCACAACCCGCCCTTCTGGTCGTCGAGTCCCACGACATTCCTCGCCGCGCTCGCCGCCCAGACGGAACGCCTCATCGTCTCGACCTCGACGACGCTGATCACGACGAACGACCCGGTGCGCATCGCCGAGGAGTACGCGATGCTGCAGCACGTCTCGGACGGCCGCATGGACCTCATGCTGGGCCGCGGCAACACCGGCCCGGTGTACCCGTGGTTCGGGCAGGACATCCGTCAGGGCCTTCCGCTCGCGATCGAGAACTACGCGCTGCTGCACAAGCTGTGGCGCGAGGACGTCGTCGACTGGGAGGGCAAGTTCCGCACGCCGCTGCAGGGCTTCACCTCCACGCCCCGTCCGCTCGACGGCATCGCCCCGTTCGTGTGGCACGGTTCGATCCGCACCCCGGAGATCGCGGAGCAGGCCGCGTACTACGGCGACGGCTTCTTCGCGAACAACATCTTCTGGCCGAAGGAGCACTACCAGCGGCTCATCGAGCTGTACCGTCAGCGCTTCGAGCACTACGGCCACGGCACGCGCGAGCAGGCGATCGTCGGTCTCGGCGGCCAGGTGTTCATGGCCGCGAAGTCGCAGGACGCGGTGAACCAGTTCCGCCCGTACTTCGACAACGCGCCCGTCTACGGTCACGGCCCCAGCATGGAGGACTTCACCGAGATGACCCCGCTGACCGTGGGATCACCGCAGCAGGTGATCGACCGGTACGCGGCGATGCGCGAGCACTACGGCGACTACCAGCGCCAGCTGTTCCTCATCGACCACGCGGGTCTGCCGCTGAAGACGGTCCTCGAGCAGCTCGACATCCTCGGCTCCGAGGTCGTGCCGGTGCTCCGCAAGGAGCTCGCGAAGGACCGCCCGTCCACGGTGCCCGACGCGCCGACCCACGCCGCGCGCGTGCGGGCGACGTACGGCGACGGGCCTACCCGGCAGGCGCGCCCCGGTGCGAACCGCGGAGACAACCTCACCGGGGACTCGCCCTACCAGGACACGCCGGCGCCCGCGGGTGCCGCCTTCGGACTCGGCCGGAAGGAGGCCTGACATGACCACGCGTCGCATCGCCGTCGTCTCGGCGGGGCTGTCCAACCCCTCGTCCACCCGGATGCTCGCCGACCGGCTGGCCGCGGAGACCGTGAAGGCGCTCGCGGAGCGCGACATCGAGGCCACCGTCGACGTGATCGAGCTGCGCGACCACGCGCACGACATCACGAACAACATGCTGACCGGCTTCGCGCCTCCCGCACTCGAGACGGCGATCAACACCGTCGTCTCGGCCGACGCGCTGATCGCGGTCACCCCGATCTTCTCGACGAGCTACTCGGGCTTGTTCAAGTCGTTCATCGACGTGCTCGACCCGGACGCGCTCACCGGGAAGCCGGTGCTGATCGGAGCGAACGCGGGAACGCCACGGCACTCGCTCGCGATCGACTACGCGATCCGTCCGCTGTTCGCCTACCTGCATGCCGAGGCCGTCTCGACGGGCGTCTTCGCGGCGTCGAGCGACTGGGGCGGCGCGGGGGACGACGTCGCGCCGCTGGCGAAGCGGGTCGAGAAGGGAGCGAGGGAACTCGCTGAGGCGGTCGCGCGCCGGGATGCCGCCGCGGTCGTCGACCCGTACGACCCCGCCACCTACCTGGGTGAGGGACGCTCCTTCGGTCACATGCTCGGCGGTCTCGCCGGGGAGTGACCGGAACGGCCGCCCGACAGCGACGTGCCCCGTGCCTTCCGGCGCGGGGCACGTCCGTGTCTGCGGAGGGGGATGCGGGAGCAGGAGACCGGCTCCCGCATCCTCGCGGTCAACCGCTCTTGCGTCGGAACTCGCGCCGCGTCTGCGGGGCGTGGGCGGCGTGCACGGCGGAATCGCCGTCGAGGTGAGCCTCGCCCTGCCGGTGGTGCGCGTTCTTCTTCTCGAGCGCTTCCTTGAACTTGCGCTTCATGTCCTCGGAGGAGGAGCCGGCGCCTTCTTCGGTGCTCATGCTCCCGAGCCTAGAGCACGGCCGGTCGAGCGGCGAGGGTCGCCGCGTCGGTCGCGACCGACCCCGAGGCGGTGGGCGGGAACCAGAGCGCGGATAGCCGGTGACCCGTTATCCAGCATCCGGTGAACATCCGGTGCCCGACGCCGATTCCCCGCGGCGGGGACGGGGAGCGCCGCCATCCTGAGGGTGTGAGAGTCGCGATCGTCACCGAGTCCTTCCTTCCGCACATGAACGGTGTGACCGGATCCGTGATGCAGATCCTCCGTCACCTGGAGCGCCGAGGGCATGACTCCTGTGTGCTCGCTCCGGCCGCGATCGGAATGCCGGCGGAGCTGCACGGCGCGCCTGTCACCGCGATTCCCAGCGTCCCGCTCCCGGGGTACCGGGACGTCCGGGTGGGCGCGGCGACCATTCGGAGGATCGGCGCGGAGCTCGATCGCTTCCGTCCCGACGTCGTCCACCTGGCGTCGCCGTTCGCGCTCGGGTGGCGGGGCCTGCTCGCCGCAGAACGCGGGGGTGTCGGAACGGTCGCGGCGTACCAGACCGACGTGGGCGCCTATACGGAGAGATATCGCGTCGCGGCGACGACCGGGATCGCCCATGCCCACATCGCCCGACTGCACAGGAGGGCCACTCTCACGCTCGCGCCGTCCACCGAGTCGGCACAGCAGCTGAGCCGGCTCGGCATCGACCGCATCCGGCCCTGGGGGCGGGGTGTCGACGCCGAGCTCTTCCACCCCTCGCGGCGCAGCGACGCGCTCCGGGCCGAGTGGGGAGCCGAGACCGTCATCGGCTACGTCGGACGCCTCGCCCCCGAGAAGCAGGTGGAGGATCTCGCCGCGCTGCACGGCATCCCCGGCACGCGTCTCGTCATCGTCGGAGACGGCCCCCGGAGGGAGCGGCTGCAGGAGCAGCTTCCCGACGCCCTCTTCCTCGGGCGGCTCGACGGGGAGGCGCTCGCGGCGGCGCTGGCCTCCTTCGACGTCTTCGTGCATCCGGGGGAGAACGAGACCTTCGGGCAGACACTCCAGGAGGCCCATGCGAGCGGTGTCCCCGTGGTCGCCACAGGCAGAGGAGGCCCGCTCGACCTCGTCCGGCCCGGCGTCGACGGGTGGCTCTACCGACCAGGAGACCTCGCAGACCTCCGCCGTCGCGTGACCGATCTCGCCGGAGACGAGCGCCGGCGTCGGGCGTTCGGGGAGGCGGGCTGGAGCGCGGTGCAGGGCCGGAGCTGGGCGCACCTCGGAGATCAGCTCCTGGATCATTTCGAGGAGGCGCGGACGCTGCATGCCGTGGACCGTCGTCTGCGCGCTCGCCGCCTCGTCCGGCCGGAGCCGGCCCTGCCGGCCCCCGCGCGCCGCTGGCGGCGGATCGTCGCCCTCGGCGACTCGGTGACCGAGGGTCTCTGCGATCCCGGACCCGATGGGGTGCTCCGCGGGTGGGCGGACCGGCTCGCGCTGCTCCTCGCCGCGCGGGGAGGCCTCCACTACGCGAACCTCGCGATCCGGTCGAAGCGGGTGTCCGATGTGTGCGGACCGCAGCTGGAGCGGGCGCGCGAACTCCGCCCCGACCTGGTCACCGTCCTGGTGGGTGCCAACGACCTCGTGAGGCACCGCGTCGACGTGCCCGCGCTCGCCGCGAGCCTGGAGACCGCGGTGCGGCGGCTGCGCGCGACCGGTGCCGACGTGATCCTGGTCACGCCGTTCCTGCCCGCCCGTCGAGCGGCGGCGCTGTACGCGCGGCGCTTCTCCGCTTTCGCCACGGCGCTCGCCGGGGTCGCTGCGCGGACCGGTGCGATCCTCATCGACACCGATCTGCTCCCGGCGCTGGGGGAGCGACAGCACTGGGGCGAGGACCTCGTGCATCTCGGCAGTCGGGGGCACCGCGTGCTCGCCTATCGCGTCGCGGAGGTGCTCGGGGTACCGCACGCCGATGCGCTGGGAGCGCTGGATGCGGCGTTGCACGAGAACGAGCCGATCGGACGAGCGGCCTGGTGGCGGCAGTACGCGCTCCCGTGGGTGTGGCGACGACTGCACGGCCGCGCCGCGGGAGACGGGCGTCGGGCGAAGCACGACGACTACGTCTACCTCGGGCGCTCCACCGTGCCGCAGGACGCCAGTGTGGTCTGACGGGCGCGAGGCCTCAGCGTCGCCCCATCCCGTGGTAGGTCCAGCCGGCAGCCCGCCAGGCGTCGGCGTCCAGACAGTTCCGCCCGTCGATCACGATGCGGCCCCGCACGAGCCCGCCGGCGTGCTGCGGATGGAGCTCCCGGCGGTACTCGTCCCACTCCGTGACGACGACGACCGCATCCGCGTCCCGCAGGGCCTCGTCCCTGGACGAGGCGTACCCGAGCTGCGGATGCCGTGCGCGGGCGTTCTCGATCGCCGCGGGGTCGGTCACCACGACATCGGCGCCCAGTCCGCGCAGCCGCACGGCCACCTCCAGGGCGGGGGAATCGCGGACGTCGTCGCTGAAGGGCTTGAAGGCCGCGCCGAGGACGGCGATCCTCCTCCCGAAGACGAGGCCGCCGAGCGCATCCACCACGAGGCGCACCGCCCGATCCCGTCGGCGGAGGTTGATGGCGTCCACCTCGTGGAGGAACCCGACGGCCTCCCCGCGTCCGAGCTCCTCGGCGCGCGCCGCGAACGCGCGGATGTCCTTGGGCAGGCAGCCGCCCCCGAACCCGATCCCCGAGCCGAGGTAGCGGCGGCCGATGCGCGAGTCGTGTCCGAGTGCTTCGGCGAGGAGGGTGACGTCCGCTCCGGCCGCCTCGGCGATCTCGGCCATGGCGTTGATGAACGAGATCTTCGTCGCGAGGAACGCGTTGGCGGCACCCTTCACGAGCTCAGCGGTGGCGAGGTCGGTGACGAGGAAGGGCGCGCCCGCGTCGATCGCCGCGGCGTACACGCGGCGGAGCAGGTCGACGGCGGCGACGCCCTGCCGGGTGTCCTCGGCCCCGACCACCAGACGGTCGGGCCGGAGGGTGTCGTGGACGGCCCAGCCCTCCCGGAGGAACTCGGGGTTCCAGGCGAGCGTCGCGCCGGTCTCCGCGATCCGACGGGCGAGACGGGCGGCGGTGCCCACGGGCACCGTCGACTTCCCGGCGACCACCGCCCCCGGTCGCAGGTGCGGGAGCAGCCCGTCGATCGCCGCGTCGACGAAGCGGAGGTCGGCTGCGGGCCCGGAGGCGGACTGCGGGGTGCCGACCGCGAGGAAGTGCACCTCCGCCCCGGCAGCGGCCGCCGGATCCGCGGCGAAGCGCAACCGCCCTGACCGCACTCCCTCCTCGAGGAGCTCGGCGAGGCCCGGCTCGAAGAAGGGCGCGGCACCCGCGGTGAGGTCGGCGACCTTGCCCTCGTCCACGTCGATCCCCACGACATCGTGACCGAGCGAGGCCATCGCCGCGGCGTGCACCGCTCCCAGATACCCGCATCCGATCACTGACATCCGCATGCGCTCAGCACAGCCGAGCCGTCTCTCGCTCCGGCGCACGCGCGGTGAACACCGGGTGACGGTCGGGTGTCGGGACCGGGTCGCGCGTGGAGCCCTCGGGTCTTCGGGCACACGCTGGTAGTGTGGTCGAGGGTGACCCCGGTCATCCGATAACTTCACATCGACTCATGGAGCGATCGGCGGAGAAGCTGGTCCCCTGTGGTGGGTTCCTCGGCGCAGGTCGGGTGGCTTTCTACTGGTGGCCAGCGCAGGCGAGATTCGCGGGAATGCCCGCGCGCCCGAACCCTTCCGTTCCGCTCCTTTGAACACGCTCGCGCGTCACACGGATTCGCGAGTCTAAACAAAGAAGGAGAGACCTCTTGGAAGGTCCTGAAATCACCGCCACCGAGGCCGTTCTCGACAACGGCCGCTTCGGCACCCGCACCATCCGCTTCGAGACCGGCCGCCTCGCGCAGCAGGCTCAGGGCGCCGTCGCCGCCTACCTGGACGGCGAGACCATGCTCCTGTCGGCCACGAGCGCGGGCAAGCACCCGCGTGAGGGCTTCGACTTCTTCCCGCTGACGGTCGACGTCGAGGAGCGCTCCTACGCCGCCGGCAAGATCCCCGGCTCGTTCTTCCGTCGTGAGGGTCGTCCCTCGACCGAGGCGATCCTGGTCTGCCGTCTGATCGACCGCCCGCTGCGCCCGTCGTTCGTCGACGGCCTGCGCAACGAGGTCCAGATCGTCATCACGGTCCTCTCGATCGCGCCGGGCGAGTTCTACGACGCCCTCGCGATCAACGCCGCGTCCGCGTCGACCCAGATCTCGGGTCTGCCGTTCTCGGGTCCCGTCGCCGGTGTGCGCCTCGCGTTCATCCCCGGTCACGGTCAGCACGAGGACCAGTGGGTCGCGTTCCCGACCGCCGAGCAGGTCTCCGAGGCCGTGTTCGACCTCATCGTCGCCGGCCGCGTGGTCACCAAGGCCGACGGCTCCGAGGACGTCGCGATCATGATGGTCGAGGCCGAGGCGACCGAGGGCAGCTGGAACCTGATCAAGGCCGGCGCCACCAAGCCCGACGAGACCATCGTGGCCCAGGGCCTCGAGGCCTCGAAGCCGTTCATCGCCCAGCTCGTCAAGGCCCAGGCCGAGCTCGCCGCCACCGCGTCGAAGGAGCCGGGCGTGTACCCGGTCTTCCCCGCGTACAGCGACGAGGTCTACGACTTCGTGTCCGAGCGCGCGTTCGCCGAGCTGAGCGACGTCTACCAGATCGCCGACAAGACCGAGCGCCAGAACGCCGACGACGCGATCAAGGACCGCGTCAAGGCCGAGCTCATCGAGGCCACCGAGGCGGGCTCGCTCCCGGCTGCGGCCCCGCTGGAGTTCTCCGCGGCGTACAAGTCCGTCACGAAGAAGATCGTGCGTGGTCGCATCCTCACCGAGGGCACCCGCATCGACGGCCGCGGGCTGGCGGACATCCGTCCGCTCGACGCCGAGGTGCAGGTCATCCCGCGCGTGCACGGCTCCGCGATCTTCCAGCGCGGCGAGACCCAGATCATGGGTGTCACCACGCTGAACATGCTGAAGATGGAGCAGCAGATCGACTCGCTGTCGCCCACGACCAGCAAGCGCTACATGCACCACTACAACTTCCCGCCCTACTCGACCGGTGAGACCGGCCGGGTGGGTTCGCCGAAGCGTCGCGAGATCGGGCACGGCTTCCTCGCCGAGCGCGCTCTGGTGCCGGTTCTGCCGAGCCGCGAGGAGTTCCCGTACGCGATCCGTCAGGTGTCCGAGGCGCTGAGCTCCAACGGCTCCACCTCGATGGGCTCCGTCTGCGCGTCGACCCTCTCGCTCCTCAACGCGGGTGTGCCGCTGCGCGCCCCCGTCGCCGGCATCGCGATGGGCCTCGTCTCCGACGAGGTCAACGGGGAGACCCGGTACGCGGCGCTGACCGACATCCTGGGTGCGGAGGACGCGCTCGGCGACATGGACTTCAAGGTCGCCGGCACGAGCGAGTTCGTCACCGCCATCCAGCTCGACACGAAGCTCGACGGCATCCCGTCGTCGGTGCTCGCGGGCGCGCTGACCCAGGCCAAGGACGCTCGTCTGACGATCCTCAACGTCCTGAACGCCGCGATCGACGCTCCCGACGAGATGGCACCCACCGCGCCGCGCGTCATCAGCGTCCAGATCCCGGTCGACAAGATCGGCGAGCTGATCGGCCCGAAGGGCAAGACGATCAACGCGATCCAGGACGAGACCGGTGCGCAGATCTCCATCGAGGAGGACGGCACCGTCTACATCGGCGCGACCGACGGCCCCTCGGCCGAGGCCGCCCGTGCCCAGGTCAACGCGATCGCCAACCCGACCAACCCGGAGGTCGGCGAGCAGTTCCTCGGCACCGTCGTGAAGATCGCCACCTTCGGCGCCTTCATCTCGCTGCTGCCGGGCAAGGACGGTCTGCTGCACGTCACCGAGGTGCGCAAGCTCGCCGGTGGCAAGCGTGTGGAGAACGTCGAGGACGTGCTCTCCGTCGGCCAGAAGATCCTTGTGAAGATCACGAAGATCGACGACCGCGGCAAGCTGTCGCTCGAGCCCGTGCTCGACGATGCGCCCGCTGCGGACGAGGCTCCGGCCGAGGACGCCGCCGAGTAAGACAACGGATGACACGGAACCCGGGTCTCTCCGTCGGAGGGGCCCGGGTTCCGTCGTCTGTGCCGTGATCGAAACGTTATGGGAAGTTTGCGCGCCGTTCCCCGGATTGGTCGGGACGTTCGCGCACGTCGCATACCCTCGAAGTACGCACCGGGGGGTGCCAGCGAAGCAGTGATGTCGATCGGTTCCGGCCGATCACGGCGGGGGTGAGAGTATGCGGTTGTTCAGCGTAGGCGCAGGAACACCTGCTGAACGCGCCCCGCAAAAGCACGAGGACCACCCGTCCGCCCCCATCCCGATCGTCGGGCCCGGCGTGGGGGAGTCCATCCGCGCCGCCCTCGGCGAGACCGGGTACGAGACGTTCCCGCTGATGCTCGGCGCCGCGGAGTTCGGATGGAACGTCGATCTCGAGACGAGCCACGGCATCCTCGACCGCTACGTGGAGTTCGGCGGCAACGCCATCCATACCGCGGACGGGTTCTCCGGCGGGCGGAGCGAGCACATCCTCGGGCAGTGGCTGCGGTCGCGGGACCAGCGCGAGCGGGTGGTCCTGAGCGTGCGCATCGGAGCGCACGCCGACAACCCCGGCCTGGGATCGGTCAACCTCGTCCGTGCCGTCGAGGGGTCGCTGACCCGGCTCGGCGTCGAGCGCATCGACGTGCTGTACCTGGACGCCACGCTGGATGCGACGACCAACCTCGAAGACACCCTGGCCACGGTCGAGTGGCTCGTCGAGGCGGGGAAGATCGGGGCGCTCGGCGCGTACGGCTTCACGCCGGAGAGGCTCGTCGAGGCGCGGATCCTCGCGTCGGCGGGATATCCGCGCATCACGGTCATCGACACGCCGTACAACCTCGTCCGTCGGCAGCCGTTCGAGGGCGACCTGCGGCTCGTCGCCGGCGCGCAGAACCTCGCCGTGACGCCTTCCCACGCGCTGGAGCACGGATTCCTGTCCGGCCGTCACCGGACGAAGGCGGTCGCGTCGCGCGGCGTCCGCGGCGAGCAGCTCCGGGGTCACCTCAACCGCCGAGGGACCAAGGTGCTGCGTGCGCTGGATCAGGTCGCGGCGGAGCTCGCCGTGCCTGTCGCGGCCGTGTCCATCGCGTGGCTGCTCGCGCAGCGCACGGTCGCCGCGCCGATCGTGAACACGTTCGCGACCGACCACGTCGACGAGCTCATGCAGGGCGCGGGCGTGACGCTGTCCCGGGTACAGGTCGCCGACCTCACCCGCGCGGGCGCCTGAGCTCGCGGCGCCCGTGACATAGGGTGGAAGAGGAAGACCGGCGGATGCTGGCGACGAGGCGAGCGAGCGAGTTGTGACGCACTACATATATCTGGTCAGACACGGTGAACATCAGGATGCCGAGCACGGCCTCGCCGACGGACCCCTCTCCCCGCGCGGTCAGCGGCAGGCGGAGCTCATCGCGGATCGCCTGTCCGGCCTCCCGCTCGACGCCGTCTGGCATTCTCCGCTCCTCCGCGCCGCGGAGACGGCGCGAGCGATCGCCGGCCGACTCCCGTCCGTGGATCCGGAGCCCTCCGCTCTGCTCTTCGACTGCGTGCCGACGGGGATGACGGAGGAGACGCCGGCCGTGTTCGAGCCCTTCTTCGGCTCCGTGACCGAGGCGGAGATCGAGGCGGGCCGCGCGCAGATGTCCGATGCCGTCAACGAGTTCCTCGTGCGGAAGACCGGCGACGTGCACGAGGTGCTCATCACCCACAACTTCGTGATCTCGTGGTTCGTGCGCGAGGTGCTCGCCGCACCGGACTGGCGCTGGATGACCCTGAACCAGTCGCACTGCGGGTTGACGGTGATCGCGCAGAAGCAGGGACGGCCATGGACCCTGCTCACGCACAACGACACCGGCCATCTTCCGATGGAGCTGCGGACGGGCATCCCGGACGCGCTGCTGGTCTGATCGACGCCTCCGCGCGCCGCGACCCCCGGCCGACGCCCGGAAATAGACTGGACGCATGACCACGAAGGTAGCCCTCGTCGGCGGGACCGGAAAGCTCGGGACGATCATCGCTGCGGTGATCGAGGAGCTCGAGGGCTTCGAGGTGAGCCGGGTGCTGACGTCGGCGAGCGACCTGTCGGAGCTCGCGGGCGCCGACCTCGTGATCGATGCCTCAACCCCGCAGGTCAGCATCGACGTGGTGCGCACGGCCGTGGAGCACGGGCTCAACATCCTCGTGGCCACCTCCGGCTGGTCGGCGGAGCGGATCGCCCTCGTCCGGCCGCTCGTCGAAGCCGCCGACACGGGAGCGGTGTTCATCCCGAACTTCTCCCTCGGCTCCGTTCTCGGCTCGGCCCTCGCGGCGGCCGCCGCGCCCTACTTCGGCTCGGTCGAGATCGTCGAGGCACACCGGGAGACGAAGGTGGACTCGCCCAGCGGGACAGCCGTCCGCACGGCGGAGCTCATCGCCGCCGCGCGCGCGACGCAGGGTCCGGTGAGTGCGCCGCATGCCGATCAGCGCGCCCGAGGTCAGCAGGTCGGCAGCGTGCCCATCCACTCGCTCCGCCGCCCCGGGGTGATCGCCAAGCAGGAGGTGATCCTGTCCGGTCCGGGGGAGTCGCTGACCTTCACGCATGACACCACCGACCCGGGCCTGGCGTATGCGCCGGGGATCCGCCTGGCCGTGCCCTATGCGGCCACCGCCACCGGCGTCGTGGTGGGCCTGGAGAACATGCTCGACATCGGCATCCGCTCGTGATGTCGCGGATCGGGGTCGGGCTGATGGCCGCGGCCCTCCTGCTCTACCTCGTGGTGGCGGGCTGGCTCGCCGTCATGTTCCTCGCCGTGGGCACGCCTGTCTCCATCGGGATGGGCATCACGCTCCTCGTGCTCGCACCCGTGGGCGGGTGGGCGCTGGTGCGCGAGATGCTCTTCGGGTTCGGTGCCGACCGTCTGGGACGCCTGCTCGACGCCGAGGGCGGTATGCCGCCCGTGGAGACCGAGCTCACGCCCAGCGGACGCATCGCCCGCAAGGATGCCGACGCGCTCGTCGCGCGCTACACGGCGGAGGCGGAGGCGGCGCCCACCGACTGGCGGGCGCGCTACCGTCTCGGCGTTGTGCAGGACGCGGCGGGACGCCGCAAGGACGCCAGGGCGAGCATCCGACAGGCGATCAGCCTCTCCCGCGCCTGACGTCCACGCGGCTCAGGCGAGAGTCGCCTCGAGCGTGATCTCGATGCCCGCGAGAGCCTGGGACACCGGGCATCCGGTCTTCGCCCCCTCGGCGATCTCCTGGAACTTCTCCGCGGTCAGACCTGGCGCCGTCGCGTTGACGTTGAGGTGGCTGCCGGTGATGCCGACGCCCGGCTTGAAGGTGACCGAGGCGCTGGTGTCGACGCGCTCCGGGGGCGTGCCGTTCTCGGCGAGTGCATGCGAGAGCGCCATGCTGAAGCAGGAGGCATGGGCCGCGGCGATGAGCTCCTCCGGCGTCGTGGTCGTGTCGCTGCCCTCGCTGCGCGACTTCCAGTCGATCGGGAACGTCCCCAGATGCGAGGAGGAGAAGGCGACCGTGCCGGAACCCTCCGTGAGCGATCCGGTCCAGGTGGCGGCGGCTTCACTGGTGACGGGCATGGTTCCTCCGGTTCTGACGCCACCGGGGGAGCGGCGTCGCTTGCTCGTCAGCCTACCGAGCGACCGGGCCTTCGGGAACCGGCGTCAGGCGGCGCGGCGCGGTCGTCCGGTGAGCCCGACGCGCTGCAGCAGGAGGTAGAGCTGGCACCCGAGGCACAGTCCGAACACGGCGTTGAGGAAGGCGGCGAGGAACGCGGCGGCGGTGGCGATCGGAAGGGCCCACGGCACGCCGGCGAGGTGGAGGAGCAGGCCGAGTCCCACGACGACGAGACCCACGCCCTGGGCGAACCGCGGGGGACGGGGATCCTCCAGCTCTGCGGGCGGCGCGAGGCGCGGACGGACGAGGCGGCGGTAGAGGACGCCCCACGGGGCGGTGGCGGGAGAGACGACGCCCCAGAGGAACAGGAGCGCGATCAGTGTGGCGAGGAGGAAGCCCGGGTCGAGGACACGCGCGACCGGCCCCGCGGCGGAGACCGCCCACCCGCCTCCTCCGATGAACGCGAACTCCGACGACGCCGTGAGCGCGAACCAGCCATCGGTGGTCCGCGCGGTGGAGATCCCGATGAGGGCCAGGAACGTCGCGACGGCGAGCAGGAGTGCGGTGATCCCGGCGGCGAAGCGGGGCCCGCGCGGATCGATTCCGGGGGGAGGCGTCATCATCTGCTCCAGACGGGGTCTCAGACGGCGGCGAGGGCGTGGGTCAGGCTCTCGCGAGCGGGTATGCCCGCGAACCGGGCCCTGACGCGCCCGGTGGCGTCGAGCACGAAGGTGGTCGGTGTCTGCAGCACACGGTAGCGCGCCGAGAGATCCGGGCGGTGCGTGAGATCGACCTCGATGTGCGCGAGGCCGGCGTCCTCGGACGCAAAGGAGCCGAGAAGACGACGCACCTGGGGGCAGCGGGCGCAGGTCTCCGTGCTGAACTGCACGAGCGTCGCCGCGGCCCCCAGCGCCGCGCCCTCCGCATCAGCGGGATCGAACCGCAGGTCGCCGCCGTCGCGGCGGCGACCCTCTCTCCCGCGGAGCACGAGCCCGACCACGGTGGCGAGCACCAGAAGCGCGGCCAGGGCGGCGAGAGCGAGCGCGGGGGACATCCTTCGAGGCTAGAGCCGTGACCGCAGAAGCGTCGCGATGTTTCGGTCCGTGACGTGCGGATCGCGTCACGGCCACCGCCCCCGCCGGGAGCGGGGCGGGTATCCTGACAACCATGAGCGCCGCTGTCCCGACTCCGTACGAAGACCTGCTCCGCGACGTGCTCGAGACGGGCACGCACAAGAGCGATCGCACCGGGACCGGGACCACGAGCGTGTTCGGGCGGCAGATCCGCTTCGATCTCGCGGCGGGCTTCCCCCTCATCACCACGAAGCGCGTGCACTTCAAGTCCATCGCGTACGAGCTGCTGTGGTTCCTGCGCGGCGACTCCAACGTCCGCTGGCTGCAGGAGAACGGGGTCTCGATCTGGGACGAGTGGGCGGATGCAGACGGCGATCTCGGCCCGGTGTACGGCGTCCAGTGGCGGTCCTGGCCGACTCCCGACGGCGGCAGCATCGATCAGCTGACCGAGGTCATCGAGCAGATCCGGCGCACACCCGACTCGCGGCGCCTGCTCGTCTCCGCCTGGAATCCCGCGGACATCCCGGACATGGCCCTCGCACCGTGCCACGCTCTGTTCCAGTTCTACGTCGCCGACGGAAAGCTCTCCTGCCAGCTCTACCAGCGCAGCGCCGACATGTTCCTCGGCGTCCCCTTCAACATCGCCTCCTACGCGCTGCTGACGATGATGATCGCGCAGCAGGTGGGGCTGGAGCCCGGCGACTTCGTGTGGACCGGCGGGGACTGCCACGTCTACGACAACCACGTCGAGCAGGTGCGCGAGCAGCTCACGCGAGAGGCCTACCCGTACCCGACGCTGCGCTTCGCGCGGAAGCCGGAGTCGATCTTCGACTACCGGTTCGAGGACTTCGTCGTCGAGGACTACCAGCACCACGCACCGATCAGGGCGGCGGTGGCGGTATGACCTGGGTGGGGCTCATCTGGGCCGAGGCCGCCGGAGGCGTGATCGGCGCCGAGGGCGGCATGCCCTGGTACGTGCCGGAGGATCTGGCGCACTTCAAGGAGACCACGCAGGGCGCTCCGGTCGTCATGGGACGCAAGACCTGGGACTCGCTGCCCGAGCGATTCCGCCCCCTGCCCGGTCGCGACAACATCGTCGTGACCCGCCAGCAGGACTGGACGGCGGAGGGCGCCCGCCGTGCGTCCACGGTGTCCGAGGCCGTGCGCGGCCAGGAGAAGGTGTGGATCATCGGCGGTGCGGAGATCTTCCGTCAGGTGATCGCCGACGCCGACCGGCTCGAGGTCACCGAGCTCGACCTCACGGTCGACGGCGACACGTTCGCTCCGCCCAAGACCGGGTGGCGCGTGGTGGACGAGGGGGACTGGCAGACGTCCCGCACCGGCGTCCGGTATCGCTTCCTGAGGTACGAGCGCTGATGCCCACCGCACTGATCACCGGAGCCAGCGCGGGGCTGGGCGCCGAGTTCGCCCGTCAGCTGGCACGTCGACGCGCCGACCTCGTGCTCGTGGCCCGTTCGGAGGAGTCGCTCTCGGCTCTCGCGGGGGAGTTGCGCGGCGAGTGGGGAGTGGCTGTCGAGGTGCTCCCGGCCGATCTGTCCGAGGAGGCCGGCGTCGAGCTCGTCGCGGCTCGGCTCCGTGATCGGGACGATCCGATCGACCTGCTCGTGAACAACGCCGGGTTCGGATTGCCGTTGCAGTTCGCCGACAACGACATCGAGGACGAGGTGCGGCATCTGCGTGTGCACGTCGAGGCCTCCATGCGCCTGATGCACGCGGCCCTGCAGACCATGCGGGGGCGGGGCGGTCGGATCATCAACGTCGCCTCGGTGGCCGGTTTCATCTCGCGGTCGACGTACTCCGCCTGCAAGGCCTGGCTCATCGACTTCAGCCGGTGGGCGAACATCGCCTACGGCCCGGACGGCGTGAGCGTCACGGCGCTTTGCCCCGGTTTCACGCACACGTCCTTCCATGAGCGGATGGGTCTCGCGGTCGGCGAGGAGGGCGTGCCGACCTTCCTGTGGCTCGATGCCCGAGACGTCGTGCGCGAGGGGCTCCGCGACGCGGCGCGGGGCAAGGCCGTGTCCATCCCCTCCGTGCGGTACAAGGCCGTCGTGGCCGCGACGAAGGTGCTGCCCCGGTCCCTCACCGCGGCGGTCGCCCGTCGGGGTCGGGTCTGACCCGCCGTCAGCGGAACCTCCCGAGACGGATCCCGGCGAGGGCGATGGCGGCGATCGTCTCGCCGTCCGTGATGCGGCCGTCGGCGATCATCCGCAGGACCTCGCTGAACGCCACCCACTCCACGGTGTCGATGCCCTCTTCCGCGCGGCTGTCGACCGCATCGTCGACGCGCTCGATCTCCCGGGCCAGGAAGACGTGCTCCGTGGCCTCCGCGACGCCGTCGAGCGCGTGCGTCGTACCCAGATGCTCCCACCGGAGCGCCCGGTACCCGGACTCCTCGAGGAGCTCGCGTTCTGCGGCGGCACGCGGGTCCTCGCCGTCGGTGCCGCCGGCGGGCACCTCGACGGACGTGCCGATCGTGTAGCGATCGACGGTGACCAGGCAGACCCGGTCGTCGGCGTCCATCGCGACGATGAACACCGCCGGGTTCCGCACCGTCATGACGCCGTAGACGCCCCGGCCACCCGGTCCGGTGACGTCGTCCTCGCGGACGCGGATCCAGGCGTTCTCGTAGGTCGTGCGTGAGGCGTGCGTGATCCAACCCATGGTGCGAGCCTACGGCCGACAGGGGAGGAGGACCGGACGCGTCCGCGACAGCGGCATCCGACCCGATACGCTGGACGCATGACGCACTCGGGCAACCCCTTCGGACAGGTTCTCGTCGCGCTCGTCACTCCGATGACGGCCGACGGCGAAGTCGACTGGCCCGCCGTCGAGAAGCACATCGATGACGTGATCACCGCAGGCGCGGACGGCATCGTCGTGACGGGAACGACCGGCGAGACCTCGACCCTGACGGACCCGGAGAAGCTCAAGCTCGTCGAGGTCGGCAAGTCCGTCTCGGCGGGACGCGCGAAGATCATCACGGGTGGCGGATCGAACGAGACCGCGCACGCCATCGAGCTGTACAAGGCCAGCGAGAAGGCCGGCGCCGACGGCATCATGATCGTCACGCCGTACTACAACAAGCCGACGCAGGCGGGCATCCTCACGCACTTCCGGCTCGTCGCCGATGCGACCGACCTGCCGGTCATCCTGTACGACATCCCCGGGCGGACCGGTGTCCCGATCAAGTACGAGACGATCCTCCGGCTCGCCAAGCACCCGAACATCGTCGCCGTGAAGGATGCGAAGGGCGACTTCTCCGAGGTGAGCCGTGTGCTCAACCAGACCGACCTCATGTACTTCTCCGGTGACGACGCGAACGTGCTGCCGCACCTTTCGATCGGCGCGACCGGCCTCATCGGCGTGACGGCGAACGTCGCCGCCGCTCCGTACCGGACCATCATCGACGCGGTGAACCGTGGCGACCTCGCCACCGCGACCGCCGAGCACAAGCGACTGGAGCCGCTGGTCCGGGCCGTCATGACGCACGTCCCCGGCACGGTCGCCGCGAAGTACATCCTGCACGGGCTGGGCCGCATCTCCAGTCCGCGTGTCCGCCTTCCCCTCGTCGGCCCGGAGGAGTGGGAGGCCGCCCTCATCGAGGACGAGCTCGATCTCGTCAGCGGCGTGCCGGGGGCGGACTTCTCGAACTTCCGGCCCGACCGCAACGCGGCCGCGGGCGGCGCCCTGCCGAAGGTGCACGGCACGACGCGCTGAGCCGCGTCACCATGAACGAACGGACGCGTGGAGTGTCCGACTGAGGAGACAGCATGTCCATTCCCCTGGCCGAACCGTCCGCTCTCGACGAAGGGACGCTCCGGGTCATCCCGATCGGCGGCCTGGGGGAGATCGGTCGCAACATGACCGTGTTCGAGTACGCGGGCAAGATCCTCATCGTGGACTGCGGGGTGCTCTTCCCGGAGGAGCACCAGCCCGGCGTCGACCTCATCCTCCCGGACTTCGAGCCGATCCGTGACCGTCTCGACGACATCGTGGGCGTGGTGCTGACGCACGGGCACGAGGACCACATCGGGGCGGTTCCGTACCTGCTGCGGCTGAAGAGCGACATCCCGCTGATCGGCTCCGGACTGACGCTCGCCCTCGTCGAGGCGAAGCTGAAGGAGCACCGCATCAAGGCCTTCACCCTGACCGTGAAGGAAGGCCAGCACGAGAAGGTCGGGCCGTTCGACCTCGAGTTCGTCGCGGTGAACCACTCCATCCCGGACGCGCTGGCCGTCGCGATCCGCACCCCCGCGGGCATGGCCCTCGCCACCGGCGACTTCAAGATGGACCAGCTGCCCCTGGACGGCCGCATCACCGATCTGCGCGCGTTCTCGCGCCTGGGGGAGGAGGGCGTCGACCTCTTCCTCGTCGACTCCACCAACGCCGACGTCCCCGGCTTCACGCCCACGGAGCGCTCCATCGGCCCGGTCCTCGACCAGGTCATCGGCAAGGCTCCGCGCCGCGTGATCGTCGCGAGCTTCTCCAGCCACGTGCACCGCGTGCAGCAGGTGATCGACGCCGCGCACGCGCACGGTCGTCGGGTCGCGTTCCTCGGCCGCAGCATGGTCCGCAACATGACGATCGCGGAGCAGCTCGGCTACCTCAAGGTGCCGGCGGGCGTCCTGATCGACTTCAAGAAGGCACGCGACCTCCCGGACGAGCAGATCGTCTACATGTCGACCGGTTCGCAGGGCGAGCCGATGGCCGTGCTGAGCCGCATGGCCAACATGGACCACGCCATCGAGGTCAGCGAGGGCGACACCGTGATCCTGGCGTCGAGCCTCATCCCGGGCAACGAGAACGCCGTCTACCGCGTCATCGACGGGCTCACGAAGCTGGGCGCGAACGTCGTGCACAAGGCCAACGCGCGGGTGCACGTGTCGGGGCACGCCGCGGCCGGCGAGCTGCTCTACTGCTACAACATCCTCAAGCCGAAGAACGTCCTCCCTGTCCACGGGGAGTACCGGCACCTGATCGCCAACGCCAAGCTCGCCCAGGACACCGGGATCCCCGAGCAGAACACGATCATCGCCTCCAACGGCACCGTCATCGACCTGAAGGACGGCGTCGCCCGGGTGGCCGGGCAGCTCGACCTCGGGTTCGTCTACGTCGACGGCTCGACCGTCGGCGAGATCACCGATGCCGATCTCAAGGACCGCCGCATCCTCGGCGAGGAGGGGTTCATCTCGGTCATCGTCGTCGTGGATGCCGCGACCGGGCGCATCATCTCGGGGCCGGAGATCCACGCGCGCGGCGTCGCCGAGGACGACGCCGTGTTCGACGACGTCGCTCCGAAGATCGTCGCCGCGCTGAAGGAGGCGTCCGGCAACGGTGTGCGCGACACGCACGCGCTGTCGCAGGTCGTCCGTCGGACGATCGGCCGCTGGGTGAACCAGAAGCTGCGTCGGCGCCCGATGATCGTCCCTCTCGTCATCGAGGCCTGACCCTCCGATCACGGCGTGCCGTCGCGCGCCGTGATCGTCGAGTTCCGCGTGGTGACGCGGAGATGTCGGTCGCGGGTCGTACCGTGGAGGCATGGCCAGGAGCAGCACCAAGACCGAGCGCGCCTCGACGAGCGCCCCGTCGCGCCCCAAGCGGCAGGCGGCTCCGAAGGCGCAGCCCGCACCCAAGAAGTACATCGACGAGGCGGACAAGCCGCCCGTCGCCGCGCGCGCATGGAACGGGCTCGCGCACGGCGTCGGCGGACTCTTCCGGGCCTTCGGGCCGGAGACGCTGCAGAAGGACGACCGCAGGGACGGATTCCCGTTCCTGCTGGTGATCCTGGCGGCGCTCGGTGCCGTCAACGAGTGGTTCTTCATCGGCAACGAGGTCGCGGCGAACATCAGCGCCTACTCGGTGGGGCTCTTCGTCGGTCGGGTGGCCTTCATCATGCCGGTGCTGCTGCTTCTCCTGGCGGGATGGCTGTTCCGGCACCCGTCGTCCGTGCACGACAACGGGCGCATCGGGATCGGCTTCGGGATGTTCGTGCTCGCTCTGGCGGGCATCTTCCACGTCGCCGGCCCTCGTCCCCACCCGAACCAGGGCATGCCCGCGCTGAGCGAGTCGGGTGGTCTGCTCGGATGGCTCGTGGGGCAGCCCCTGACGTACCTGACCGACATTCCGGCGTACCTCATCCTCGGGCTGCTCGCCGCCCTGAGCATCCTCATCCTCACGAAGACGCCGCCGAACCGCATCGGTGCCCGCCTGGGAGACCTCTACGCGTGGATGTTCGACGCGGAGCGCCCGGAGAAGCCGGCGAAGGACACCGCGGCCGCGGTCGACGAGGCCGACAAGGTCGACGACCCGGACGTGCTGCCCTGGTGGCGACGCAACAAGACCGGTCGCGAGGAAGACCCCGACGAGGGCACGCTCGCGTCCGACGACATCACCGCGCTCCTGTCCACCACCGAGGCCACCCCCGCATACGACCAGGCCGTGACGGTGGCGAACCCGTACGACGCGGCGACCGAGGTGCTCAGCGACGTGCGCTCCGTGACGGACGCGCTCGCGGAGCAGCAGACGACCGCGCTGCTGGACGACGAGTCGGACACCGGCGAGATGCCGGAGCTGCCCGGACTGGACGGCTTCGGCACGGAGGGCCCCGGCGACCGCGGTCCGCAGGCCCCCGTGGCCCCCTACATCCTCCCGTCGCCGGGCGTGCTGTCCGAGGGACCGCCTTCGGTGGCCCGCTCGGAGGCGAACGACCGCATCGTCGAGCAGATCACCAGCGTCCTCGACCAGTTCAAGGTCGACGCCAAGGTCACCGGCTTCTCCCGCGGTCCGACGGTCACGCAGTACGAGGTCGAGGTCGGCCACGGCGTCAAGGTCGAGAAGATCCTGCAGCTCAGCAACAACTTCGCCTACGCGGTCGCCTCCAACGACGTACGCATCCTCTCGCCGATCCCCGGCAAGAGCGCGATCGGCATCGAGATCCCGAACACCGACCGCGAGACGGTCGCCCTCGGCGACGTACTGCGCTCGGCGGCCGCGCAGAAGAGCACGCACCCGCTCACGATCGGCGTCGGCAAGGACGTCGGCGGCAACTTCGTCGTCGCCAACCTCGCGAAGATGCCGCACCTCCTGGTGGCGGGCTCGACGGGGTCCGGTAAGTCCAGCTTCGTGAACTCGATGATCACCAGCCTGCTCATGCGGGCGCGCCCGTCCGACGTGCGCATGGTCCTCATCGACCCGAAGCGTGTGGAGCTGACGAGCTACGCCGGTGTCCCGCACCTGATCACCCCCATCATCACGAACCCGAAGAAGGCCGCCGAGGCGCTGCAGTGGGTCGTGAAGGAGATGGACATGCGGTACGACGACCTCGCGTCGTTCGGCTTCCGCCACATCGACGACTTCAACCGCGCCGTGCGTGCGGGGGAGGTGGAGGTGCCCCCGGGCAGCGAACGGGTGCTCAAGCCGTACCCGTACCTCCTCGTCGTGGTCGACGAGCTCGCGGACCTCATGATGGTCGCCCCGCGCGACGTCGAGGACTCGATCGTCCGCATCACGCAGCTCGCCCGCGCCTCCGGCATCCACCTGGTGCTCGCCACGCAGCGCCCGAGCGTCGACGTCGTCACCGGCCTCATCAAGGCGAACGTGCCGTCCCGTCTCGCGTTCGCGGTCACGAGCGTCACCGACAGCCGCGTGATCCTCGACAGCCCCGGCGCCGACAAGCTCATCGGACAGGGTGACGCGCTCTTCTCGCCCATGGGCTCGTCGAAGCCGTTCCGACTGCAGGGTGCGTGGGTCGACGAGAAGGAGATCGACGCGGTCGTCAAGCACGTCACGCGTCAGGCGCGTCCCGAGTACCGCGCCGACGTCCAGGAGGCGATGGAGCCGGCGAAGAAGAAGGAGGTCGACGAGGACATCGGCGACGACCTCGAGCTCCTGCTCGCGGCGGCCGAGCTCATCGTCTCCTCGCAGTTCGGATCGACGTCGATGCTGCAGCGCAAGCTGCGGGTCGGCTTCGCCAAGGCCGGACGCCTCATGGATCTCCTCGAGTCGCGCGAGGTCGTCGGCCCCTCGGAGGGCTCGAAGGCGCGCGATGTGCTCGCGACCCCCGAGCAGTTGCCGCAGGTCATGGCGAAGCTCCGCGGCGAAGACGTTCCGTCGGCTCCTGCGGCTCCGCCTTCGCCCGCCGCCGCAGCGGTGCCGCCGGCCGAACGGGATCCGTTGGAGGCGCAGTACGACGGTCTGCCGGTCGTCGAAGCGGAGGGCGACGAAGACGCCTGGGGCCTGACGGGACGCGACTGATGGTGATCCCTCGGCAGCTCCCCAACGCCATCACGGTGGCGCGCATCCCGCTCGCCGTGGTGTTCTTCGTCCTCCTGCTCGTCGGCGGGACGTACGGCCTCGCCGATCTCACCGTGCGCTGGATCGCCGCCGTCCTCTTCATCGTCGCCATCTCGACCGACTGGGTCGACGGCTACCTCGCACGTCGCTACGACATCGTCAGCGACTTCGGCAAGCTCTGGGATCCGATCGCGGACAAGCTCCTCACCGGCGCCGGATTCGTCGGGTTGGCGATCCTGGGCGAGGTCTCCTGGTGGATCGTCGTGATCATCCTCGTCCGCGAGTGGGGGATCACCATCCACCGGCTGGTCGTCGCGAGCGAGCACGTTGTCGCGGCCGCCTGGATGGGCAAGATCAAGACGGCCTTCCAGGGCGTCGCCCTCGGCTGGGCTCTCCTGCCGCTGCACGTGTTCATCGGGCTCGGCCCGTGGACCGTCGTGACGACCGTCCTCATGGTCATCGTGCTCGTGCTCACCGTCGTCAGCGGGATCGACTACATCGTCGCGCAGGTGCGCGGCGCGCGTCAGAGCCGATGAGCGGCACGACGCCGGCCGAGGCTCTGGAAGCTCTGCGTGAGCGCGGCTGGACCCTCGGTGTCGCGGAGTCGCTCACCGGCGGTGCGGTGTGCGCGGCGCTCGTCGCGGTTCCCGGCGCCTCCGCGGTGCTCCTCGGCGGCGTCGTCGCCTACGCCACCCCCGTCAAGCACACGCTGCTCGGCGTCGACACCGAGCTATTGGAGCGATACGGACCGGTGCACCCGGAGGTCGCGCGGCAGATGGCTGCCGGAGTGCGCGAGGCCGTCGGGGTGGACGGTCTCCCCGCCGATGTCGGGGTGTCCACCACGGGGATCGCGGGCCCGGAGTCCCCGGATGGGCAGCCCGTGGGCACCGTCCACATCGGCGTGGTCACCCCGACGGTGAGCCGGACCCGACCGTTCCGCTTCGAAGGGGACCGCGACGCGGTGCGAGCACAGACGGTCGCGGCGGTCCTCGACGTGCTGGCTGCTGCGCTGCGGGAATAGCGACCCGCCGCGTCATGTTGATACGGATGTGCTCACATTTAAACCACAGAGTGCAAGGGTAGATTCTGTGCAAGCCAGGAGGACTAGACTGGCCGTCTCTTCGAGGGAGACCTCGATTCACGAACTGCGGAGGAGGTTCCGATGATTCTTGTACGACAGGAGATCGGCGACGTGCTGAGGGACTTCCGTCTGCAGAAGGGGCGGACGCTCCGGCAGGTCGCGAGCAAGGCATCCGTCGCTCTCGGTTATCTCAGTGAGGTCGAGCGCGGACAGAAGGAGGCCTCGAGCGAGATCCTCGCCTCGGTGGCAGAGGCGCTCGACGTCCCCATCTCCACGATCATGCGCGAGGTCGGGGACCGCATCTCGGTGCTCGAAGGAATCCAGGTCTTCCCGGACGTCGTTCCGGACGACCTGGTCGCGTCCGTGGGGCCCGAGCTCTCGCTCCGCTGACACGCGGAGATCACCCTTATGCGACGCAGTGAGTTCCTGCGCGCCGTCGACGCCGAGTTCCATACCCGAGCCTCTTCTCTGGTGAATGACCTCGTGCTCTCCGGCATGGGGGGACGAACGGCGCTCGAGGCTCTCGAAGCCGGGGTACCTCCGCGCGACATCTGGCTCGCGCTCTGCGCCGACATGGATGTCCCCGAATCCCGTCGCCACGGCGTGGGGCGTCTGGAGCCGCGCGGCCGGTGACGGCGGCTTCCCGGGTGTGCGGAAGTCCGACACGCCGGACGGGCGTGTTGTCGAAAATCTGTTCGAACCAGGCGTAGTCTTCTGCACAAGTGGTCAGACGGTTCTGGTCCCCACGATCCGCGGCTCCTCGACGCAATGTCGGAGGCCCGCCGTACCGTGAGGTCCAGGCTGAAAAGCCATACGCCTTGTCGGAGAGTTCCTTCCGCCGGAAGAGCCGCGACAGCCTACAGGCGGCAGCACACGCGCAGAAGGAGCACACCATGCCATCACCCGCCGACCGCGAGAAGTCCCTCGAGACCGCCCTCGCCCAGATCGACCGCCAGTTCGGAAAGGGCTCGGTCATGCGGCTGGGCAGCGATGAGCGTGCCCCTGTGGCCGTCATCCCCACCGGCTCCATCGCCCTTGACGTCGCCCTCGGCGTGGGAGGTCTGCCGCGTGGCCGCATCGTCGAGATCTACGGCCCGGAGTCCTCGGGTAAGACGACGCTGACGCTGCACGCCATCGCCAACGCCCAGCGGGCCGGCGGTATCGCGGCATTCATCGACGCGGAGCACGCGCTCGACCCCGACTACGCCGCGAAGCTCGGCGTCGACATCGACGCCCTTCTCGTCTCGCAGCCCGACACGGGTGAGCAGGCTCTCGAGATCGCCGACATGCTCGTGCGCTCCGGTGCCATCGACCTCATCGTCGTCGACTCGGTGGCGGCCCTGGTGCCGCGTGCGGAGATCGAGGGCGAGATGGGAGACTCCCACGTGGGTCTCCAGGCCCGCCTCATGTCGCAGGCGCTGCGGAAGCTCACCGGTGGTCTGAACCAGACGAACACGACGATGATCTTCATCAACCAGCTGCGCGAGAAGATCGGCGTGTTCTTCGGCTCCCCGGAGACCACTGCCGGTGGTAAGGCGCTGAAGTTCTACGCCTCCGTGCGTATGGACATCCGCCGCATCGAGACGCTCAAGGACGGCACGGACGCCGTGGGTAACCGCACCCGCGTCAAGATCGTCAAGAACAAGATGGCCCCGCCCTTCAAGCAGGCGGAGTTCGACATCCTTTACGGCGTCGGCATCTCCCGCGAGGGCAGCCTGATCGACTTCGGCGTCGAGCACGGCATCGTCAAGAAGTCGGGATCGTGGTACACCTACGACGGCGATCAGCTGGGCCAGGGCAAGGAGAACGCGCGCACGTTCCTGCTCAACAACGCCGACATCGCCCTGGCGATCGAGAGTCAGATCAAGCAGAAGCTCGGTATCGGCGGCCCGGCCGCGGCTCCGGGTGCTGATGAGCTGGCCGAGCGTCGCCCGGCCTGATGAGTGACCAGCGTGGGGGCGATTCCGAGCGGATCGCCCCCATCATCCCTCTCTTCGGCGGACCCACGCGTGCGGAGCATCCGGCCGCAGGCGGTGCAGACGAGTCGTCGTCCGCGCCGCCTGCGCGGTCGGGGCCGCCCGCGGACGGGGCGGGACTCTGGCGCTCGACGTGGCACGAGCCCGCGTCGGCAGGGTCCCCGTCGGTCGACGACGGTTCTCCCAGCGCGAGGCACCCCGCCCGGGGTGCCGCGGCGCGGGCCGCTTCCCGAGGCGGGAAGACCACCACATTGCGCGCCGTCGGCGATGCGTCCCGATCGCCCGGAGGGGGCGAGAGCGCGGAGAACGGCCCCTCGGCGGCGGAGATCCGAGCGACGGCGGAGGAATCGTTGGTGCGGAAGCTCCGCACGCGGTCGCTGTCCGTCTCCGAGGCCCGGCTGGTGTTGAAAGGGCACGGGCTTGCGACGGACGCCGTCGAAGACGTGGTCGACGACTTCGTACGGCGCGGATACCTCGACGACGCCGTGCTCGCCGAGCTCCTCGTCACGTCCGGCGTCGAACGCAAGGGCCAGGGGCGGGTCGCGCTGTCTCGAGCGCTCGCGCAGCGGGGCATTCCTCGTGACGTCATCGACGCCGCGCTCGACGAGCTGCCCGACGACGATGCGGAGCGGGCACTGGAGTTCGCCCGGACCAAAGCGCGTTCGATGGGACGCCTCGACCCCGACGCGGCGCTCCGCCGGTTGGTCGGGCAGCTGTCGCGCCGCGGGTACGGGGGATCGGTCGCCATGAACGCGGCGAAGACGGCGCTGCGGGAAGCCTCGTTCGGCGGGGGCGTCTCCGGCGTCCGGTTCGTGGATTCCGACTGACGGTTCGCACGCGATCTGCTCTCGGCGACGCTCGTACAATGGGAGCATCATGACTATCCCCCGCAGTGAACCGACGATCATCAGCGCGTCGTCGGCGGCCGTCGACGATGACGGGCGCCAGCGATCCTACGAAGTGCGCACCTTCGGCTGCCAGATGAACGTCCACGACTCCGAGCGTCTGTCCGGATCCCTGGAGAGCGCCGGCTACATCCGCGCCGAGGCCGGAGCCGAGGCCGACGTGGTGATCATCAACACCTGCGCCGTCCGGGACAACGCCGCCGGGAAGCTCTACGGGACGCTCGGGCACCTGGCCGCCGTCAAGCGCCGCAAGGCCGGGATGCAGATCGCCGTCGGCGGCTGCCTGGCGCAGATGGACAAGCAGGCCGTGCTCGACAAGGCCCCCTGGGTCGACGTGGTCTTCGGCACGCACAACATGGGATCCTTGCCCGGCCTCTTGGAGCGCGCGCGCCACAACGGTGACGCCGAACTCGAGATCCTCGAGTCCCTCGAGGTCTTCCCGTCGACGCTTCCCACCAAGCGCGACTCCGCGCACAGCGGCTGGGTGTCGATCTCCGTCGGCTGCAACAACACCTGCACCTTCTGCATCGTCCCGAGCCTCCGGGGCAAGGAGAAGGACCGTCGCCCGGGCGACATCCTCAACGAGATCCGTCTGCTGGTGGAGGACGGCGCCATCGAGGTGACGCTCCTCGGGCAGAACGTGAACTCCTACGGGGTGGAGTTCGGGGATCGTCAGGCGTTCGGAAAGCTCCTCCGCGCCGCCGGCGAGATCGAGGGGCTCGAGCGCATCCGCTTCACGAGCCCGCATCCCGCCGCCTTCACAGACGACGTGATCGACGCGATGGCGGAGACGCCCGCCGTCATGCCGCAGCTCCACATGCCGCTGCAGTCGGGGAGCGACCGGATCCTCAAGGCGATGCGTCGCTCCTACCGCAGCGAGCGCTTCCTGGGCATCCTGGACCGCGTCCGCGAGCGCATCCCGCACGCGGCCATCACGACCGACATCATCGTCGGCTTCCCCGGCGAGACCGAGGAGGACTTCGAGGACACGATGCGCGTCGTCGAGCAGTCGCGCTTCTCCGGAGCCTTCACCTTCCAGTACTCGATCCGCGAAGGCACCCCTGCGGCCACGATGCCGGACCAGGTGCCCAAGGACGTCGTGCAGGCTCGCTATGACCGGCTGATCGCGCTCCAGGAGCGCATCTCGCTCGAGGAGAACCAGAAGCAGGTCGGCCGGGAGGTCGAGGTTCTCGTGTCCACGGGCGAAGGCAAGAAGGACACGGAGACGCGTCGCCTGACCGGGCGGGCGCAGGACAACCGGCTCGTGCACTTCGAGGTCACTCCCGGGTCCGAGCTGCCGCGCCCAGGGGATGTCGTCACGGTGACGGTGACGCACGCCGCGCCGTTCCACCTCCTCGCCGACGACCCGACGGGTGCCCCGCTCCGCATCCGTCGGACGCGTGGTGGCGACGCCTGGGATCGGGGACAGGCCGAGTCGTGCGCCGTGCCGGCACCGAGCGACGGCGCTCCGCGCGCCGTCTCCCTCGGCCTGCCGACCCTCCGCGTCGGAGTGTGACCGCGCCTCGGCTCTGGGCCGTCGTCGGCGCGACCGGCACGGGGAAGAGCGATCTGGCGCTCGATCTCGCCGAGGAGCTCCGGCGGCGCGGCAACCCGGCGGAGATCGTCAACGCCGACGCTATGCAGCTCTACCGCGGCATGGACATCGGCACCGCGAAGCTGTCGGTCGCCGAACGTCGCGGCATTCCGCACCACCTCTTCGACGCGCGAGAGGTGACGCAGGACGCTGCCGTGGCCTGGTATCAGCCGCTCGCACGAGAGGCCGTGCAGCAGATCCACGCGGCGGGAGGGGACGCGATCCTCGTCGGTGGATCGGGACTCTACGTGTCGAGCGTCGTCTACGAGTTCCACTTCCCGCCCCGGGACCCCGCCATCCGCGAGCGTCTCGAGCAGGAACTCGATCGCGAGGGTGTCGGGCCCCTGCTCCAGCGGTTGCGTGAGCGTGATCCGGGGGTCGCGGCCCGAGTGGACCCGCGCAACGGGAGACGCGTGATCCGCGCGCTCGAGATCATCGAGCAGGGGAGCGCGACGCATGGTGCCGTCCTCCCCGAGACGCCGACGCTCTGGTATCCGCACACGCGTCTGATCGGGCTGCACGTGGATCGGGGCGAACTCGTCGCCCGCCTCGATGCGCGTGTGCGTCGGATGTGGGAGCACGGCCTGGTGGCCGAGGTCGCCGGGCTGCGGGACCGCGGTCTGGAGCGCGGGACGACAGCCCCGCGGGCGATCGGATACGCACAGGCGCTCGCACAGCTGGACGGTCGCTCCACCGCCGAAGAGGCGATCGCCGAGACGCAGGCTCTCACGCGACGCTATGCACGTCGACAGGTGTCGTGGTTCAAGCGCTACCCGGAGCTGGAGTGGGTGACGCCACCCGTGGCCGTCGCCGACCTGTTGCGGGACTGACCGCGATGTCGGTGGCCCGTGCGAGCATGCGCGTATGGCCACTCACTACTTCACCGCGTCCAGCCTGGACGGCTTCATCGCCACTGCCGAGCACTCCCTGGACTGGCTGCTGAGCCAGGACATCGACATGGAGGGTCCGATGGCGTACCCCGCCTTCGAGAAGAGCATCGGTGCGCTGGTGATGGGGGCATCCACGTTCGAGTGGGTCATGCGCCATGAGGAGGGCCGCTGGACGTACACGCAGCCCACGTGGGTGCTGTCGCATCGTGACCTTGCGGTGCCGGCCGGGGCCGATGTCCGGGTGACGAGTGCCGACATCCGCGACGTGCACAGCGCGATGCTCGACGCCGCGGGTGGCAAGGATCTTTGGGTGGTCGGCGGGGGAGACCTCGCCGGGCAGTTCGCCGACGCGGGGCTGCTGGACGAGGTCTGGGTGCAGTACGCACCGGTGACCCTCGGGAGCGGCGCCCCGCTGTTGCCGCGGCGGCTCGATCTGGAACTGATCGAGGTGGCTCGCAACCGCAGCTTCCTCTGCGGGCGCTATCGCGTCGCACGGCCGGGCGCAGGGTCGTCGGCTCCCTAGACTGGTCCCATGGTCGCATTCACCAAGGGGCACGGTACCGGCAACGACTTCATCATCATCGCCGACCCCGACGGGCAGCTGGAGTTGACGGCGGAGCAGGTCGCCGTGCTCTGCGATCGCCACTTCGGCATCGGCGCGGACGGCGTGCTGCGCGTCGTGCGCTCGTCCGCGATCCCGGAGGGTGCAGCCGCCCTGGCAGAAGAGCCGGATGCCGAATGGTTCATGGACTATCGCAACGCCGACGGCTCCGTCGCGGAGATGTGCGGGAACGGGATCCGGGTCTTCGCCCACTACCTCGTCCGCTCGGGTCTCGCGGCGATCGAGCCCGGCAGCACGCTCCCGATCGGCACCAGAGCCGGCGTCCGTGACGTCACCCGCAGCGTGAGCGGCTATCAGGTCGACCTCGGCGCGTGGAAGCTGTCGGGACACGACCCGCTGGTGCGCGCGGACGGGCTGACCGTCACCCGTCCGGGACTGGGCATCGACGTCGGGAACCCGCACGTCGTGGTGGCACTGGCCTCGGACGCGGAGCTCGGACTGCTGGAACTCACCCGCACGCCCGAGCTGGAGCCGGCTCCGCCCGCGGGAGCCAACGTCGAGTTCGTGGTGCCCGGTGAGCCCCTCGTGCGCGACGGCATCGGGCACGTGCGGATGCGTGTCTTCGAGCGCGGCGTCGGCGAGACACTGAGCTGCGGGACGGGTGTCGCCGCCACGGCTCTCGCTGTGCGCTACTGGGCCGGCGCACAGGCCCCCGACAACTGGCAGGTCGAGGTTCCGGGCGGCACGCTCGGAGTTCGCATGTTCCCCGCCGAAGACGGGGAGCACGTCGCCCTGTCCGGGCCCGCGCAGCTCGTCTATCAGGGTGAGGTCGACCTCGTCTGAGGTCGCGGGGCGGACCTCTCAGACGAGGTCGATGGGCTCCGTCGGCGGTGTTCCGTGCTTGCGCACCTTGAGGATGCGGTACCCCTTGCCGGTCGCCGTCCGGAAGACGCTGTAGCCGGGCTGGAAGGTCGCCGCGATCCAGCGCTGCAGGGAGTCGGCGCCGAGGTTCCGCTGGACGACGAGCCACGCATCGCTGCGCTCATCCAGCCTCGGGATCCACTTCTCGAGCAGACCGTGCAGCTCGTTCTTCCCCACCCGGATCGGGGGGTTGGACCGGATCGTGCGGAAGGTCACGTCGGCGGGAACATCTTGGGGCAGTGCGGCGTTGACATTGGTGAGGCCGAGGGCTGCGGCGTTGCGACGCACGAGGTCCAGAGCCCGCTCGTTCACATCGACCGCCCAGACGGTCGCGTGCGGAGCGGCCAGCGCCATCGACAGGGAGATCGGCCCCCACCCGCTGCCGAGGTCGAGAAGATGACCTCCCGGTGGAACCGGAGGCATGTTGGCGAGAAGCACTGCGGTGCCGGCGTCGAGTCGATCCGGGCTGAAGACGCCACCCGCGGTGGTCACTTCGAGCTCACGTCCTGCCAGGGATACGCGGATCTTGCGCAGGTTCTCGGGGCTAGCCGGGGCCGCAGTGAAGTAGTGGTCGGACCCCATACGGTGAGCGTACCGGACGGCGCGGGCTAAGGTTAAGGCTCGCGAGGAAACCAGAGACAGGAACGGATGACGGAGACGAAGACACCCTCCACCGACGACCAGACGGTCGACCGCGTGCTGGCGAACGCAGAGAAGCGCTCGGAGGTGCGGATGTTCGGCGCCGCGCAGGCGCTCCAGGACGAAGCGACGGCCGCGCACTCGACCGCAGACGGCGACCAGTGGGACCTCGAGGACCGGCATGCGCTGCGGCGTGTGGGCGGTCTGTCGACGGAGCTCGAAGACGTCACCGAGGTCGAGTATCGCCAGCTGCGGCTCGAGAACGTCGTGCTCGTCGGCGTGTATCCGCAGGGCGCCCAGGAGGACGCGGAGAACTCGTTGCGCGAGCTCGCCGCGCTCGCGGAGACGGCAGGCGCCGTCGTGCTCGACGGCGTGCTGCAGCGCCGTCCGCACCCGGACGCCGCCACCTACCTGGGACGCGGCAAAGCGCAGGAGTTGAAGGACATCGTCGCCGCCGTCGGCGCCGACACCGTGATCGCCGACACCGAGCTGGCCCCCAGCCAGCGACGTGCGCTCGAAGACGTCGTGAAGGTCAAGGTGATCGACCGGACCACCGTGATCCTCGACATCTTCAGCCAGCACGCCAAGAGCCGAGAAGGCAAGGCCCAGGTCGAGCTCGCGCAGCTCGAATACCTGCTGCCGCGCCTGCGCGGCTGGGGTGAGTCGATGAGCCGCCAAGCCGGTGGACAGGTCGGCGCCGGAGGCGCGGGCATGGGCTCGCGCGGACCCGGTGAGACGAAGATCGAGCTCGACCGCCGGCGCATCCGGACGAAGATGGCGCTCCTGCGCAAGCAGATCCGCGACTTCGCGCCCGCGCGCGAGGCGAAGCGGGCCGAACGCAAGCGCAACACCATCCCCTCCGTCGCCATCGCCGGGTACACGAACGCCGGGAAGTCGAGTCTGCTCAACGCTCTGACGAGCGCGGGCGTGCTCGTGGAGAACGCGCTGTTCGCGACCCTCGATGCGACCGTCCGTCGGTCCGAGACCGAAGACGGCCGGGTGTACACGCTCACCGACACGGTGGGATTCGTGCGCAACCTGCCGCACCAGCTCGTCGAAGCCTTCCGCTCCACGTTGGAGGAGGTCGGTGACGCGGACGTCGTGCTGCATGTGGTCGACGGCTCGCACCCCGACCCGGCCGGCCAGCTGCAGACCGTGCGCGACGTGATGGGCGATGTGGGCGTGCGCGACATGCCGGAGATCGTCGTCTTCAACAAGGCCGACCTCATCCCCGAGGACGAGCGGCTCGTGCTGCGCGGCCTGGAGCCGCAGGCGCACTTCGTCTCGTCACGGTCCGGCGAGGGCATCGTCGAGCTCCGCGCGGCGATCGAGGAGGCGCTGCCGAAGCCGGCCGTCGAGCTCCACGCCGTGATCCCGTACGACCGCGGTGACCTCGTCGCGGCGATCCACGAGACCGGGATGCTGCTGTCCGTCGAGCATCAGGAGGCAGGGACCGCGGTGCACGCGCACGTGTCCGAGCGTCTCGCCGCCGACCTCGCGGCCTACGTCGTCAGCGACTGACGGCGGAGGCTCAGCGAGCGAGGAAGCGCGCCTCGACGGTCGCCGTGAGGACGATGTCCTGCGGCTCGTACTCCATGGCCGGCGCGGTGTCGGCCGCGAAAGCGACGGCACCGCGCGCCTTCCCCAGCGGTGTGCCGGGCGTCGGCACCGTGGTGGAGAGCAGGCCGGTATCGGCGATCTCCAGGGGAGCCACGTCGGCGAGGCCGAGCGCGGCGGCGTAGGCCTCGGCTCTCGTCACGGCCACGTGGACGGCCTGCGTGGCCACCTCTCGTTCCACGCGAACGCGGGTCTCGGGGGTGAGGTGCCAGTCGACACCGCCGACCTCGACGCCATCCCAGGCGGAGATGTCGGAGATCCAGACCGACAGCTCCGACGCCTCGGCGAAGGTCGCGGTGACGTCGATGCTCGCGTAGTAGACCGGGGCGAGACGCTTCCCGTCGGCGTTCCACGGGCGCTCCGCACGGACCGAGAGGCGGGTGCTGCTCCAGTCGAGAGCGGAGCCGGCTTCCACGCGGCCCACGATGCTGGTCCGCACGGGCTCGGCCAAGCGCATCACATGGTCGACGACCGCGGCGCGGTCCGGCCCTTCCGCGCGGACCCCGACGTGGGCGGTGGCGCGCTCCGGAGCCAGACGGGCCTCGTGCTCGCCGCGGACGGTGACAGTCACATCGCTCATGGCGCCGACTCTACGCGACCTCCGCGGGCGGCGTGGAATGGCGACGCGGGCGGGAACGTTGTATCCTGTGATGCTCGGGTGCTCGTCGTCCGAGGCTGACAATTCCACAGTGTGACAGCGGCTCCTTCGAGAGAAGGACCACGGGGCTGATCGGTTTCGACAGCGCCTGTGAATCCACGAGAAGCGGGCCGAGGATGCAGAGTTATCTCGTAAACGCTCTCTGCAAAACAATAGTTGCCGAATCCAAGCGCAACGACTTCGCCCTCGCTGCCTAAGCGAGCCCGATAGTCCGTCAGACCGTATGTGATTCCGATACGGATCCTGGCGTCATCTAGGAATCTTGCTGCGTGACGGCGTCTGGACGTCACGTGGGACTCTTCCCAGGCTGGGCTCGTCGACTTAGGTGTCTGTGACAAAGGTCGGAGCCGAGCAGAACGCTTCCACAGACTGCGCCCGGAGAAGGCGTGGAGACTCAGCGTTGGACGGGGGTTCGATTCCCCCCAGCTCCACCAGGTCGCTGTCACACAGAACGAGGCCCGCCTCCCTGGTCATGTATCCGGGGAGGCGGGCTTCTTCGTGTCGGGGAACGGGCCGCAGAGACCCCCGCGGGGTCGGAACGTCGAGCTGGCTACGATGGGAAGATGTCGTCCGAACCCCGCCCGCCCGTGCGGAGCCGGCGCCGCACCGGCTGGCTCGTCGCGGTGATCGCGGTGGTGGTGGCAGCCGTGCTCCTCGTCGCCGCAGCGTGGGTGCTGGGGCGGAGGGTGGACCTCGTCACGAACGTGACCATCGCGCTGAGCTATGTCGGCGACGACGGGCGGACGTACTCGTGTACCTACGACTACAGGACCCCGCACCGCGCGCCGATGCCCCCGGAGATCGCGGAAGAGATGAACGACCGCGATTGGTCTCAGACGGGCCAGCTCATCTACGAATGGGCGAAGACCCATCCGGCCGAGTCGTGGTCCACAGAGGACGAGCTTCCTGCCGACGACCCCGGATCGACCAGAGCAGACAGCTCGTGGGCACTCGCGCTCGACCGCTTCATCACCTTCCCACCGTGGACGATCGAGACCGCGGAGGGACCCGAGTACGCGCTCTGGTGGGAAGCCCGCCGGGGAAGCGACTGCGAAGACGGCCTGCGATAGGCTCCGCGGCTGGTGACCGCGGTCGACTATGCGGTCACCCAGCGGACGCCGTCGGCGTCGGGGGCGAAGCGGCGCCCGGCGTCCGTCTCCAGCTCCTCCATGAGCGGGATGATGACGCTCCACAGCGCCCAGTGCTCCGGCGTGCCTTCACCACCTTGTGCCCTCCCTTCCCACCGGGCGGCTGCCGGAAGCGGAACGCGGACGCCGAACCGGGTCCCCGTCGAGTCGGTGACCTCTGCGCTCAGCGACCCCGCTCCGGCCGCCAACTGCGTCAGGGTGAAATCCCGGGGGACGATGAGTGTTCCCCGCCCACGGTCCCAGGCCTCGCGGACCGCCGTCAGGAACGGCCCCGCGATGATGTCGGTCGTCATCAGAAGTCTCCTTCCCCGATCGGCGGGACAGCGCCCGCCCGTTCGACTCCCTCATCGCGATGATCGCAGGCGGAGTGACCGGATGTCTGTCCCCTCTTCGGGGGACGCGACCGATGCGCGGTGCGCGTACGACCGAACCGGCGCGCGCAAGGGGGTCGGAGGCGACTGCGGTCGCGCGGTACCAAGGGGGTCCACGACGAAGGGAGACGCCATGCCGAAGGGCGATGTCGACACGTTCCACCAGGAAGGCGGCTGGTTCAATCGCGTCCAGGGCGAGGTGAACACGTTCAGCGGGCCGCATGACACGAAGGACGAGGCGGTCGCCGTCGGGCGGGAGACGGCTCGGGCGCGTCAGGTCGAGCACCTCATCCGACGGGAGGACGGCACGATCGGGGAGCGGAACAGCTACGGCAACGACCCGAGGGACGTCCGCGGCTGAGACGCGGGTGGGGAGGCGCGGCATGACGGCCCTGGTGGCGGAGTCGGGCGAGGCCTACCATTCGCACATGGGGTTCATCATGTACGACAGCACGAGCCAGCTCCACATCGAGGACCGCGCGCTCGCGCACCTCAAGGTCGTGATCGCGACGAAGCTCCGACGCAACGAGAGCTTCACGGTGTCGTGGACCCACCCCGAGGGCGATGCGTACGGACGCTCCACGATCTGGCTGCATCCGTCGATCCCGCTGCGCTTCACGTTCGAAGGGCGGGAGCCGCCCAAGCTGAACCCGAAGTGGATCGACGACCTCATGCAATCGGCGAACTCCACCGGAGGCATCACGCTCGTCGACGAGATCGTCCAAGGCTCCACGGCCGAGTGACGGCGAAGGAGCCCCACCTCGTGCGAGGCGGGGCTCCTGGCATCGGGGCGGCAGACTCAGTGCGAGCGGTCGGGGTCCTCGGCGCGCACGTCGCCGCCGTCGTCATCCGATCCGTCCGTGGGCGGAACGGTGCGCGGCTCGCCCTTGTTGTCCTCGGCGCCGAGGTTGTCGTTCTCCTCGGGGCCGGGGGAGGGCTCGGTGCTGATGTCGTTGCGGTCGCTGTCGTTACCCATGCGCATTCCTTTCCTCGACGGATGTCACCAGCCTCGTCCGTCTGCGGCCTCAGGCCCAGCGGCTTGACAACACCAGCCCGAGTGGTGTGCGGCGTCAGCGCTGTCCCTCGATGAGGAGGAGTCCCTGCTTCGTGTCGGCGACCTTCACCCAGCCGTCCCCGAAGAGATACGTCATGCCGTACCCGTCCTCGTCCGTGCTCATGGCGAACTGCGGGTCCTCGGTGACGTACGTGCCCTGAGCGTCTTCCTCGCTCCGCCACCCCTCCTCCTCGAGGCCCGCCTGTGCGCGCTCCGCCTCCTCGGCGGACAGGGGGGACCAGCCGTACATCTGACCGTGGTCCGAGGGCACGCTGAAGTCCGCCCAGAAGCAGAGGAGTCCCTGTGTCAGCTCGACGTCCCCGACGCGGAACTCGCGTGGCTCTGCCGTCCAGCCGGCGTCGGTGAGGGCCGCGACGGTGCCTTCGGAGATCATCGACTCGCACGTGAGCTCGTCCCCGCCCGGTGTCGCGCTCGCGCCGCCGTCTCCCGTGGGAGCGGCCGAGCCCGGCGCCGACGGCTCAGGGGTGCCGCCACCCGTGCACGCCGTCAGGGCGGCTCCCGCGAGCACGAGACCGGTCAGGATCGCGAGTCGTCGGGTGGTCATCGTGGCCTCGGGGTGGTCAGTCGTGCAGGAGACGGAGGAACTCGTCGTGAAGAGTGCCGTTGGTGGCGAGTGTTGAGCGGGCGGAGATCGTCTCGGAGCCGTCGAATGCCGTCATGCGCCCGCCGGCCTCATTCACGATCGCCACAGCCGCTGCGATGTCGTACTCCTTCACATCGAACTCCGCGACCGCCTCCAGTCGTCCTTCGGCGAGGAGCATGTAGGCGTAGACGTCGCCGTACGCCCGATCGCGCCAGACGTGCTCGCTCAGGCGCAGCAGGGCATCCAGCTGTCCGGCGTCACGCCACTGCGCGATGCTCTGGAAGCTCACGCTGGCCTCGTCCAGCGAGGAGACGGTCGAGGTGGCGAGACGGCGCTCGGTGCGGTCGCTGACGGTCCAGGCGCCATGTCCGGCTGCCGCCCACCAGCGTCGACCGAGGGCGGGCATGCTGACCACGCCGACGCGCGGCACGCCGTCGATCGCGAGGGCGATCATCGTGCCCCACAGCGGGACACCGCGGAGGAAGTTCGCGGTGCCGTCGATCGGGTCGATGATCCACTGCCGGGCGGTGCTGCCCTGAGCGCCGAATTCTTCGCCGAAGATGCCGTCGTCAGGACGTTCCTCCTCGAGGATCCGGCGGATCGCCCGCTCCGTCGCCAGGTCGGCGTCCGTCACGTGCGAGTGGTCCGCCTTCGTGGAGATCTCCAGGTCGGCGGCGTCGAAACGCGGGAGCGACTGGGCATCCGCGGCGTCGGCTAGGCGGAGGGCGAGCTGGAGATCGGCGCGCAGGTCGGCGGCGTCGGGAGTGGCGGTCACGCTCTCAGGATAGTCGCCGCCCCGACGGCGCCCGCAGAGACCATCGGCCAGGATGAGGGGGCGAAACGCCCGAGCCACGCCCGGGCCGCGCTGGATTTCGTGTCGGCGCCAACCGCTGGTAATGTAATTCCTCGGTCGGGGTTATCCCGGGCCACGCACCTCTAGCTCAATCGGCAGAGCAACTGACTCTTAATCAGTGGGTTCAGGGTTCAAGTCCCTGGGGGTGCACGGAACAAGCCTCAGAGATCTCGCCATCTCCGGGGCTTTTTCTCTGCCTGTTTCGGGGCTGGATCGCTCAGGGCGGGATCGAAACCGTGCCTCTCGCGGCCGGGAAAACCGTGCCTCTCGCGGCCGGGAGAGGCACCTTTCGAACCGGCATGGGGCGGAGGCGACGACCTGCCGACGCGGGGATCGGAAACGCGCGCTGTGGCGGCGGGTGGCGCGCGCGTCAGGCCCGGCGGACCGAGAGCAGCTGCCAGCCCTCCGGGACCTTCGCCTCGATGCCCGCCATGTCCTCGGCCTCGATCTGCTCGACGCCGTCGACGCGCTGGAACGTCCCCGTGGCCTCCATCTTCGCCTCACCCTTGAGCATGCGCACCGGGGCGGAAGTGAGCGCGTAGCCCGGCTCACGATGAGCATCGAGCTGGGCGTGGACGTCTTCGAGGGATGTCCCGGTGACGTCGACGGTCATGGATGCTCGGGGGCGGATGAGGGCGACAAGCATCCGTCCAGTCTACGAGCGGACCGTGCTACTCAGAGATCCCAGTCGAGCGTGGAGCGCACGTCGATGGGGGCGTCGTGGCCGGCGTCCTCGCGGATCAGGTAGACGACGACACGCGACTGCGCGGTGATGAGCACGCTCGTCAGAGCGTCGCCGGTCGCCAAGTCGATGAACGTCGGTTGCGAGCGCGCCGCCGCTTCGATCCGAGACATGAGGTCCGCGACATCCGTGCTGCGAGGCAGGAGGAAGTCGTGCCCATCGATCTCGATGTGCGTCGTCGTCATTCCCGTCTGGTTCCCCATGCGCTCCACGGTACGAACCTCCTCGAAACCCGACAAGAGGGGTTGAACCCCGCCGAAGAGCGTGTTAGGACCGGGTGAGAGCGCTCTCGCTGCCGTCCGGCTGCTGCTGGTCCGCGGGCTCGGGGACGAGGTACAGACCGCTCGGGGCGTTGGCGGTGAATGCGAGGGCCTCGATCCAGGCGCGGTTGACGCTGGGCTGGCGACTGCCGTGGTACTTGTACACCAGCGAGCTTCCGGCATGGATCCAGACCGTCGTCCGGCCGCCGCCCATGCTGACGTCGTCCTTCCAGGTGAAGCCGAAGGGCTCGCCACGGCGGAGCTTCGCGGTCATGACCAGCTGGATGTGTGTGAGAGCGCGGTCTTCGATGTCGACCTTGACGCTGTTCTCGTAGATGAACTTGCCCATCGCAAGATTCCCTTCTCGCCACGGGAACCTGTGCTAAGAGGCGCGGACGCGATGACCGCTGGTGTGGGGTGTGCTCAGCGTTTCACACTTCTGCCCGTTCTCCTACCCGACCGGGGTGTCGTGCGTCGTCGCGTGTCTCCCTGTTTCAGGCCACCGGATCGAGAAGCGTGGGATCGGACGGGTCGACGGTGCGCGTGTTGCTCACCTTGCGGTCGACGACGTGTCCGCGGAGCGTCGCCGCGACATCGGCGGAGGTGTGATCGAGCATCGCCAGCGTATCGAGCTTGGTCTGCCCGGTGAGCTTCTCCGGTGTGAGCCAGGCGTCCCAGGTGTCCGGAGTCAGGAAGGCGGGCATCCGGTCGTGCACCTCCCCACCGGCATCGCGTGCCTCCCGGGTGACGACGACGAAGCAGCGCACCTTCTCTCCCTCATGCTCCATCGACCAGGTGAGGCCGGCGGCGGCGAGCAGGCCGTCCCCGTGGAGGAAGTGCGGGGTCTTGTGGCCTTTCTCGCCCGTCCATTCGAAGTACCCGCGCATCGGCACGAGGCACCGCGCGGCGGAGAACGCCGGCGCCCAGAACCCGGCGGCGAGCTTCTCCATCCGTGCGTTGATCAGCGGGGCGCGCTGCGGACGGTTGGGAGGACTCTGCCAGTCCCACCGCACGAGTTCGAGGATGCGGCCCTCACCGCGGTCCCGGACGATCGGGGCGCTCTCGGTGGGCGCGATCGAGTAGGCGCCGTGCCAGGACTTCCACCAGTCCTCCGGGCGGCCGCCCTCGGCGACGAACTCCCTGATCAGCTCGTCCGTCGCCGCGTCGTTCGCGAATCGTCCGCACATGTCATCGCCTCCGTCTCGCCGGTCGCTCGCGCCGCGGCCGGCATCGCCTCCATCATGGGGCATGGCGCGGACATCGGGTCAGACGACCTCGATCACCGTGCCGGCGGTCAGATCCGACAGCTGGGCGAAGGTCAGCGGCATGACGGTGTGCGGGTGGCCCGCCGCCGCCCACACCACGTCGTACACCTGCAGCGCGCTGTCGATGAAGGTCGGGAGGGACGTGGGATGGCCGACGGGCGCCACTCCGCCGATCGCCTGTCCGGTGGCGTCGCGCACGGTGGCGGGCGGTGCCATGACGACCTCGCTCGCCCCCACGCTTCGCGCCAGGACGGCGAGGTTCGCCCGGTGCCCGCCGCTGGTCATGACGAGGACGGGGCGGCCGTCGGCGAGGAAGACGAGACTGTTGGCGATCGCGGCGACGTCGCAGCCGATGGCGGCGGCCGCCTCGGCGGCGGTGCGCGCCGAGTCCGGAAGGACCCGGATCTCGGTCTCGACACCGGCCGCGAGGAGGTGTTCCTGCACCCGTCGGCTGCGCTCGGGGAGGGGAGGAGCGTCGGTCATGCCCCCACGGTAGCCGAGCAGGTCAGCCGGCGTCACCGACGAGGATCGCCGCCGCGTCCTCGGCGGTCGCATCAGCCGGCTCGTCGTCGATGTGCGCGAGGACCTTCCGGCCGAGGAGGATCGTCAGCGCGGCCAGCAGGACGGCGGCGGCGGCGAAGAGGTACGGCACGGTGGCGCTGAACAGGTGCCACAGCAGGGCGGCGATCGGCGGGGCCATCGCGCCGCCGAGGAAGCGGACTGCGGAGTAGGCCGAAGAGGCGACGGAGCGGGGGAGGTCTGTCGCCTCCATGACGGCTTCGGTCAGCACGGTGTTCATGATGCCGAGGAGCAGACCGCCGACGATGATGCACACGACGAGAGCGGCCGGTTCGGCGACCACGAGTCCCGCGACCACGAGATCGACGGCGAGCAGGGGCAGCACGGTGAGGATCACGTGCGTCCGCGGCATCCGGCGCATCAGCACCGGCGCGACCCACACGCTGGTGATCGCGAGGGCGACACCCCAGCCGAAGAAGGTCAGGCCGATGCCCATCGCGCCGAAGCCCAGGGGGAAGGGCGAGAACGCGAGCAGCACGAAGAAGCCGATGTTGTAGAACAGGGCGGCCACGGCGAGGATCGCGAGCGCGGGACGGCGCAGGGCCGTGAAGGGGGCGGAGAACTTCACCGGCGTGCGCTTCTCGCCCGGACCCCGCAGCAGCACGAGCACGGCGATGAAGGCGATGGCCATCAGGGCCACGACGCCGAAGAACGGGCCGCGCCAGCTCTGCTCGCCGAGGATGCCGCCGAGCAGGGGACCCACGGCGATGCCGAGGCCGAGTGCCGCCTCATACAGCACGATGGCCGCGCTGCTGCCGCCGGATGCGGCGCCGACGATCGTGGCCAGCGCCGTCGAGATGAACAGCGCGTTGCCCAGCCCCCAGCCGGCACGGAAGCCGATGACCGCGTCGACGCTGCCGCTGATCGCGCAGAGGAAGGCGAACACGACGATCAGGCCGAGACCGACGAGGAGGGTCGCCTTGGCGCCGATCCGGCTGGAGATCCAGCTGGTGACGAGCATCGCGAGGCCGGTGACGAGGAGGTAGCTGGTGAACAGCAGTTCCGTCTCGACCGGCGTGGCCTCGAGGGACTCCGCGATGGCCGGGAGGATCGGATCGACGAGGCCGATGCCCATGAAAGCGACGACGCACGCGAAGGCGACGGCCCATACCTGGGCCGGCTGCCGCCAGACCGAGGGGGCGGGTGTAGCGGGGGCGGTGTTCAACGGATGTCTCCTGTCCGGTCGGCAGAGGTGCGGGCGGCGAGGATCTCGGCCGCACGGGTGAGGGCATGCCAGTCGTCGTCGTCGAGGTCGGCGAACCGCGGTGCGATCGTCTCCCGGAACTCGGAGCGCCAGGCGGCCAGGGCCGCCGTGCCGTCGGGGGTCGCGGCGACGACGGTGGCACGGGAATCGTCGGGGTCGGGGGAGCGGCGGACGAGGCCCTCGCGTTCGAGGGTGCCGAGCAACCGGGTCATCCCGGGCTGTGTCGTGCGGGCCGCCGCGGCGAGCTCGCCGACGCGACGGGGACCCGACTGGTCGAGCAGGCTGAGCACCCGCCATTGCGCGGCGGGCGCCTCGTTCCCCGCGTCCTGGGCGGCGATGCGACCCAGCGCGTAGCCCGAGAGCACGAGCGACGGGATGACCTCAGAGCGATTCATACCAGAAAGTATATACCGGCTGGTATGTATTAAGGTCACCGTCGGGCGTGCGCGATCCTCGCCGAGAGCTGATGCGCGTGAGCGAGGAGGATCCGGCCCAGCTCGGCCTGACGCTCCGGGCCGAAGCGGAAGGCGACACCGGTGAGGCTGAGCGCCCACTCCGGGCGTCCGGCGCGGTCGAACACCGCCGCGCCGAGGCCCCAGCTCCCCTCGACGATCAGGCCGGGGTTGACGGCGAACCCGCGTTCCTTCGTCTCGGCGAGGCGCTTCCGCAACGGGCGCTCGCCATGAGCGCGTCCCCAGTTCTCGACGAGCTCCGGATGGCGCTCCAGGTAGGCATCCACATCGTGGTCGGGGAGGAAGGCGAGGATCGCGAGGCCGGCGCTCGCCACGCCGAGCGGGAAGCGCACCCCCTCGCTCAGCACGAACGAGCGGATGGGGAACGACCCCTCCTCGCGCAGCAGGCAGACCGTCTCGTCCGCGCGGCGGACGGAGAAGAACGCGCTCTCCTCGGTCTTCACGGCGAGAGACCGCACGATGTCCCGGGCCAGGGCCGTCACGTCGTATCGTGCGGCGGCCACGGATCCCATGAGGAAGAGCTCGGGTCCCGGCATCCAGCGCGTGCTGTCGGCGTCGCGGTCGACGAGGCCCTCCGCGCGGAGGGCGCTGAGCAGGCGATGCGCGGTGGGCCGGGAGAGGCCGGCGCTGCCGGCGAGTTCCTGCAGGGTGGCGCCGTCGGTGCCGGCGGCCGTCACCAGTCGCAGGAGCCGCGCCGCCCGCACGACCGCCTGAGTGCCGGGGACGGGGTTCGTCGCAGTGTCCACATCGTGGACGCTAGTGGCGCGGGCGTCCACATCGCAAGAGGGCGCTGGTCATGACTCCGCCGCGGCGGGAGGCTGGTGGGGACACGGAACCGAAGGAGCAGACGTGATCGACAAGCAATGGGAGTCCGCGGCCGCCGCGGTCGCCGACATCCCGGACGGCGCCTCGCTCGCGGTCGGAGGATTCGGGCTCTCCGGGAACCCGATCGCCCTCATCGAGGCGCTCCTCGCCCAGGGCACGACAGACCTGAGCGTCGTCAGCAACAACTGCGGGGTGGACGACTGGGGCCTCGGCATCCTGCTCGCCGCGCAGCGCATCCGGAAGATGACGTCGTCGTACGTGGGGGAGAACAAGGAGTTCGAGCGGCAGTTCCTGTCCGGGGAGCTCGAGCTGGAGCTGACCCCGCAGGGCACGCTCGCCGAGAAGCTGCGGGCGGGAGGATCCGGAATCGCGGCGTTCTTCACCCAGACGGGCGTCGGCACCCAGGTGGCCGAGGGTGGTCTGCCTCGCCGGTACCACTCCGATGGCTCGATCGCGGTGGCCTCGCCACCCAAGGACGTGCGCACGTTCACGGTGCACGGCGTACCGCGCGAGTTCGTGCTGGAGGAGGCGATCACCACCGACTTCGCCCTGGTCCACGCGGTCCGCGGCGACCGGCACGGCAATCTCGTGTTCCGGAAGGCGGCGCGGAACTTCAACCCGCTCGCCGCGATGGCCGGGCGCGTGTGCATCGCGCAGGTGGAGCGGCTCGTCGAACCGGGAGAGCTCGACCCGGACGCGATCCACCTGCCCGGCGTCTTCGTGCATCGGATCGTCGAGGTCGGCGCGGACGTCCCTAAGCGCATTGAGCGACGGACCGTCGCCGCGGAAGGAGCCTGACATGGCGCTCACGAGAGACCAGATGGCCGCGCGCGCGGCGGCCGAGCTGCCGGACGGCGCGTATGTGAACCTCGGCATCGGCCTGCCCACGCTCGTGCCGAACCACGTCCCGTCCGACGTGACCGTGGTGCTGCAGTCGGAGAACGGCATCCTCGGAGTCGGGCCCTACCCGCGGGAGGCCGAGGTCGACCCGGATCTCATCAACGCGGGGAAGGAGACGGTGACCACGCTGCCCGGGGCGGCGTTCTTCGACTCCGCCCTCAGCTTCGGCATGATCCGCGGCGGGAAGATCGATGCCGCGATCCTCGGGGCGATGCAGGTCTCTGCCACGGGAGATCTCGCGAACTGGATGATCCCCGGCAAGATGGTCAAGGGCCCCGGGGGTGCGATGGACCTCGTGCACGGCGCCGGACGGGTGATCGTGCTGATGGAGCACGTCGCCAAGGACGGCTCGGCGAAGATCGTCGACGCGTGCACGCTGCCGTTGACCGGACGCGGCGTCGTGGACCGGATCATCACGGACCTCGCGGTGATCGACGTGACGCCGGACGGGCTCGTCCTGGTCGAGCTCGCGCCCGACGTCTCGGTGGAGCAAGTGCGGCAGGCCACGGAGCCGTCTCTCCGCCTCGCCCCGGAACTGGACAACGGAAGGACCGAGATCAATGAGTGAGAACGATGTCGTCATCGTCGCCGCGGCGCGCACCCCGCAGGGGCGGCTGAAAGGACAGCTCGCCGCCTTCACCGCGCCGCAGCTCGGATCGTTCGCGATCCGCGGTGCGCTGGAGCAGGGCGGGGTGGACCCGGCAGACGTCGATGCGGTCATCGTGGGGCAGGTGCTCGCCGCGGGGTCGGGACAGAACGCCGCCCGTCAGGCCGCCATTGGCGCCGGGATCGGCTGGGACGTCCCCGCCCACTCCGTGAACAAGGTGTGCCTGTCCGGTCTCACGGCCGTGATCGACGCGGCGCGCATGATCCGGACCGGGGACGCCGAGGTCGTCGTCGCCGCCGGCATGGAGTCCATGACCCGCGCACCGCACCTGCTCATGGGATCGCGCGATGGCTGGACCTACGGCACCGTCGAGGTCCTCGACCACATGGCCTACGACGGGCTGACGGACGCCTACGACCGGGAGAGCATGGGCGCGTCCACTGAGCGGCACAACGCGCGCTACGAACTCACCCGGGAGGCCCAGGACCAGGTTGCCGCGCTCTCGCATCAGCGGGCCGCCGCCGCGCAGGAGAGCGGTGTGCTCGACGCGGAGATCGTCGCCGTCGAGGTGCCGCAGCGCCGGGGCGAACCCGTGCGGGTGACCCGAGACGAGGGGGTGCGCCCCGAGACCACGGTGGAGACCCTCGCGGGACTGCGCGCCGCCTTCGCCGAGGGCGGCTCGATCACGGCGGGCAACTCATCCCAGATCTCGGACGGCGCCTCCGCCGTCGTCGTCACGACGCGCGGGACGGCCGAGGCCAAGGGCTGGCCGGTGCTCGTGACCGTCGGGGCGAGCGGCCAGACCGCCGGCCCGGACAACTCGCTCCAGGCGCAGCCGGCGCGGGCGATCGAGCAGGCATGCCGGAAACAGGGCATCACGCCGCAGGACCTCGACCTCGTGGAGATCAACGAGGCGTTCGGGGCCGTCGTGGCCCGCTCGCAGACCGAGCTCGGGCTGGACGGTGAGATCGTCAACGTGCACGGCGGCGGCATCGCGATCGGTCATCCGATCGGTGCCTCCGGCAACCGCCTCGTGGTGCACGTCGCGCACGAGCTGGCCCGCCGGGGAGGCGGAACCGCGGCGGTCGGCCTGTGCGGCGGCGGCGGTCAGGGCGAGGCGCTCATCCTCACCCGGTGACGCGGAAGGCGCGGGGGTGCGTCAGGACCGCTTGTCCTGGGCGTGTCCCTGCGCGTCGGCGAGGGCCTTCTGCGAACGGAACTGCAGACGCTGCGCCTTCTTGGACTTCTTCACCGACTGCGGGGAGTCCGCGTCCACCGGCACGCCGTGGCGTTCACGGCGCATGTCGACGACCGCGCCGACCGCGAGTGCCATGGTGATGCCCCAGCTCACCCACGACAGGAGCGAGCGCCAGGTGATGGGTTCGTTGCGGGTGCCGCGCAGCAGCGAGATCCCAGCCGAGATCGCGGCGACGAGTCCGGTGCTGAAGAGGTAGCGCATGCCCCTACGGTACCTGCAGGGAGCGCAGGCGGGTCGGTGGCTTGACAAGGCGGGGAGCGACTGGCAGGGCGTGCGTCCTGAGGCACCGGATATCATGGGAGGGTCGCGGTTCGCCCGCGGCCGCAGAAACCGTGTATCTACCGGCCGTCGGCATCTCCGGCGGACAGCGGCGGCACCCGACATCGCGTCGTCGACGCGCGAGAGCCATGACACACGCCAGCACCACGCCCGATATCGCCGAGCCGAGCCTCTTCCGCCTCGCCGGCCTGCCCTACTTCCTCATCGCGTTCATCGCGCGCCTGCCCTTCGCCATGATGGTGGTCGGTGTGCTGACCGTCGTCGTGTCGGCGCGGGAATCCCTGTCCCTCGGCGGGCTCACGTCCGCTGCGGTCGGTCTCGGCACCGCCTGCTTCGGCCCGCTCCTGGGCGCCGCCGCCGACCGCTTCGGCCAGCGCACGGTCCTCCTCGCGCTCGCCGTGGGCAACGCGGCGATGCTCCTGCTCTTCACCGCGGTGGTCTACGGTCCGGCCGCCGACGGCTTCGTGCTTCTCACCGCGATCGGCATCGGTGCGACGGCTCCGCAGGTGGCGCCGCTCTCGCGCTCCCGTCTGGTCACGATCATCGGCGAGCGGATGCCGGCGGAGCGCCGCGCCCGCACCGTCTCCGGCACGATGGCGTACGAGTCGGCCGCCGACGAGACCGTCTTCGTGTTCGGTCCTTTCCTCGTGGGCGTCCTCGCCTCGGCACTCGCACCCTGGGCCCCGCTGGTCGGCGCCGCCGTGCTGACCCTGGTGTTCGTCGGGGCCTTCGCGCTGCACCCGAGCGGACGGCATGTCTCGCAGGACCGCACCGAGGACGGTCGGGCGCCCTCCGCCGTTTCCGAGCTGTTCCGGCCGCAGCTCCTCATCGTCGTCCTCGGCATCCTCGGCGTCGGCATCTTCTTCGGAACCATGCTCACCTCGCTCACGTCGTTCATGGCCGACCTCGGCGCCCCGGAGCAGGCGGGCCTGCTGTACGGCGTGATGGGCGTCGGCTCCGCGCTGCTGGCCCTGGGTGTCGCGTGGCTCCCCGCGCGGTTCTCGCTCCGGGCGCGATGGCTCGTCTTCTCCGGAGTCCTCCTCGCCGGCTCGCTGCTGCTCGGCATCGTCGACTCGCCGGCGGGGATGATGCTCGCCCTGGCCATCATGGGCATCGGCATCGGCCCGACCCTCGTCACCCAGTACAGCTTCGGAGCGGCGCGGAGCCCCCGTGGCCGATCGGCGACGGTGATGACGATGCTCGGCTCCGGCGTGATCGTCGGCCAGTCGATCGGCGCCGCGGTGGCGGGGGAGGTCGCGGAGAGTCTCGGCACGTCGGCCGCCCTCGTGCTTCCGATGATCGCGGCCGGCATCGCGTTCGCGGCGGGTCTCGCCAACTGGGCCCTCAGCGGTCTGCACCGCGGAACGTCCGCTGTCAAGGCCTGAGCGCGGACCAGCGGTCGGCGCTCATCCTCGGTAGGTTGGAAGCTCCTGGACCGAGGAGTGCCCCTGTGACCGCTGCTGATTTCGTCGTCGTCGCCAACCGCCTCCCGGTGGACCGGGTCGTGGGGCCCGACGGCGAGGAGACCTGGCGGACGTCGCCCGGCGGCCTCGTCGCCGCCCTCGAGCCGATGATGCGCCGCGTGCACGGCGCCTGGGTCGGCTGGCCCGGTCAGCCGGACGTGGAGCTCGAGGCCTTCGACGCCGACGGGATCCATCTCATCCCGGTGTCGCTGAGCTCCGAGGAGGTCGCGGACTACTACGAGGGCTTCGCCAACGACACGATCTGGCCGCTCTACCACGACGTCATCGCCCCGCCGCAGTACCACCGTGAGTGGTGGGAGGCGTATGTGCGGGTCAACCGCCGGTTCGCCGAGGCCGCCGCGGCCGCCGCCGCTGAGGACGGCACCGTCTGGGTCCACGACTACCAGCTCCAGCTGGTGCCCCAGATGGTCCGCGAGCTGCGCCCCGACGTCACGATCGGCTACTTCCACCACATCCCGTTCCCCGCGCACGGCCTCTACGCGCAGCTTCCGTGGCGCGACCAGGTCCTCCGCGGACTGCTCGGCGCCGACGTCATCGGCTTCCAGCGGGCGCAGGACGCGACCTACTTCCTCACCGCGGTGCGGCGACGGCTGCGCTACGAGGTGAAGGGGCCGAACATCACGGTCCCGGAGCAGGGCGGCTCGCGGACGGCGATCGCCAAGGCGTTCCCGATCTCCATCGACACCGCCCCGTACCTCGAACTCGCCGCGCGGGAGGACGTCCGGGCGCGGGCCGCGGAGATCCGCGCAAGCCTCGGCAACCCCAAGCGCATCCTCCTCGGCGTCGACCGCCTGGACTACACCAAGGGCATCGGGCACCGGATCAAGGCCTACGGCGAGCTCCTCGAAGACGGCCGCCTCGATGTGGAGGACGTCACGCTCATCCAGGTGGCGAGTCCGAGCCGGGAGCGGGTGGACGCCTATGCGCACCTCCGGGACGAGATCGAGCTCGCGGTGGCCCGCATCAACGGCGACCATGACACGGTCGGCCACTCCGCCATCCGCTACCTGCATCAAGGATACCCGCGCGAGGAGATGGTCGCCCTGTACCTCGCGGCGGACGTCATGCTCGTGACGGCGCTGCGCGACGGCATGAACCTCGTCGCGAAGGAGTACATCGCCACGCGGACGGACAACCGCGGCGTGCTGGTGCTCAGCGAGTTCACCGGCGCGGCGGACGAGCTCCGTCAGGCCGTGCGCGTCAACCCGCACGACATCGCCGGGCTCAAGGACGCGATCATGGAGGCCGTGGAGATGTCGCCCGCCGAGCAGGGACGCCGCATGCGGTCCCTGCGTCGACGTGTGCTGGACAACGACGTGAACGCCTGGTCGTCGTCCTTCCTCGAGGCCCTCGCGGACGTCCGCAGCCGCTGACCTCCCTTCCTGCACCCCCTTCTTCCTCTCGATCGGAGACACCGTGACGCGCCCCTGGATCCCCGGAACCGCCGACGCCGACCTCACCGCCCTCGCGACGACGCCGCGCCTGGTGGTCGCCCTCGACTTCGACGGCACCGCCTCCCCGCTCGTCGTGGACCCCATGGCCGCGCGGGCGCTTCCCGAGGTGGCCGTGCAGATGAATCGCCTCGCTGCGATGCCCGACACCGTGGTCGCCTACGTCTCCGGGCGCAGCATGCACGACCTCCGGGAGATCACCGAGCACACCGACGACTCCGTCGTGGTGCTCGCCGGCTCCCACGGCGCGCAGTACTGGTTCCCCGGTGAGGGGGCCGCCGATGCGCCGGGCGATGCGACCGAGACCGGGGCGCGGGAGGAGCTGTGGGCGGCCGCGCAGCCGATCATCGACCGCTACGAGGGGGCGGAGCTGGAGCCCAAGACCTTCGGCATGGGCGTGCACACCCGCCGCGCGGACCGGGACACCGAGGAGAAGGTCTTCGCCGAGATCGACGCCCTCGTCGCCGAACGCTTCCCGCACTGGCGGCGGCGCGCCGGTCACCGGGTGCTGGAGTTCTCGTCGCGGAACGAGGGCAAGGACGCCGCGATGATCGCCCTCCGGGAGCGCTTCGACGCGACGGGCATCCTCTTCGCCGGCGACGACGTGACCGACGAGGATGCGATGCGCGTGCTGCAGGAGGGCGACCTCGGCGTGCGCGTCGGGCCGGGGGAGAGCGCCGCGACCCTCCGTGTGGACTCCCCACAACAGATCGCCGCGCTTCTGGAGACGCTCGCGAACGAGAGGGCCGTCGCGCAGGAATAGACTCTCGTCATGTCCTCGCATGATCCCTCCGCCAGCGCGCCCATCGACATCAAGCCCCGCAGTCGCGTCGTCACCGACGGCATCGAGGCCACGACCTCCCGCGGCATGCTCCGCGCCGTCGGCATGGGGGATGCCGACTGGGACAAGCCGCAGATCGGCATCGCGTCCAGCTGGAACGAGATCACTCCCTGCAACCTGAGCCTCGACCGGCTCGCGCAGGGGGCGAAGGAGGGCGTGCACTCCGGCGGCGGCTACCCGCTGCAGTTCGGCACGATCTCCGTCTCGGACGGCATCTCGATGGGCCACGAGGGGATGCACTTCTCGCTCGTGTCCCGCGAGGTCATCGCCGACTCGGTCGAGACCGTGATGATGGCCGAGCGCCTCGACGGCTCCGTCCTCCTCGCCGGCTGCGACAAGTCCATCCCCGGCATGCTCATGGCCAGCGCGCGCCTCGACCTGTCGAGCGTCTTCCTCTACGCCGGATCGATCGCACCGGGCTGGGTCAAGCTCTCCGACGGCACCGAGAAGGACGTCACGATCATCGACTCGTTCGAGGCGGTCGGCGCCTGCCGTGCCGGCCTCATGAGCGAGGAGGACCTCAAGCGCATCGAGTGCGCCATCGCCCCCGGTGAGGGCGCGTGCGGCGGCATGTACACGGCCAACACCATGGCCTCCGTCGCCGAGGCGCTCGGGCTCAGCCTCCCGGGCTCCGCCGCGCCGCCCGCGGCCGACCGTCGTCGCGACTACTTCGCGCACCGGTCGGGCGAGGCGGTCGTGAACCTGCTCCGCCAGGGGATCACGACGCGCGACATCCTCACCAAGGAGGCGTTCGAGAACGCGATCGCCCTCGCGATGACCCTCGGCGGCTCGACCAACGTCGTCCTCCACCTCCTCGCCATCGCCCGCGAGGCCGAGGTCGAGCTGAGCCTGCACGACTTCAACCGCATCGGCGACAAGGTCCCGCACGTGGCCGACATGAAGCCGTTCGGCAAGTACGTCATGAACGACGTCGACCGGCACGGCGGCATCCCCGTGATCATGAAGGCCATGCTCGACGAAGGGCTGCTGCACGGCGACGCGCTCACCGTCACCGGCAAGACGCTCGCCGAGAACCTCGCCGAGCTCGACCCGCAGCCGATCGACGGCGAGGTCATCCACACGTTCGACAACCCCATCCACGCCACCGGCGGACTCACGATCCTGCACGGATCGCTCGCGCCGGAGGGTGCCGTCGTCAAGACCGCCGGCTTCGACGCTGCCGTCTTCGAGGGTCCCGCGCGGGTCTTCGAGCGGGAGCGCGCCGCCATGGACGCGGTCGCCGAGGGCAGCATCGAGCCGGGGACGGTCATCGTCATCCGGTACGAGGGCCCCAAGGGCGGACCGGGCATGCGCGAGATGCTCGCCATCACCGCGGCCATCAAGGGCGCGGGGCTCGGAAAAGATGTACTACTCTTGACGGACGGACGATTCTCAGGCGGCACAACCGGCCTGTGCATCGGCCACATAGCACCCGAAGCGGTGGACGCAGGTCCTATCGCCTTCGTGCGCGATGGTGATCTGATACGGGTCGATATCGCAGCTCGCTCTCTCGATCTACTCGTCGACGAGGCAGAGCTCGCCTCCCGCCGCTCTGGCTGGGAGCCGCTTCCCCCGCGCTACACCCGAGGCGTTCTTGCCAAGTACTCGCGCCTCGTGCGGTCCGCCGCCGAGGGCGCGACGACCGGCTGATCCATCGACCGGCTCAGCAACCGCTCGATCGGAGCGCCGGTGTCCCGCACAGTTCATCAGAAGGAAAGTCATGACTGCTGACTCCGTCTCGGCCGTGCCGAGGCCGCCCGCCCGCCCATCCGCTCCGGAGATCACCGGTGCGGAGGCCGTCGTCCGCTCGCTCGAGCTGCTCGGCGTCACGGACGTCTTCGGCCTTCCCGGCGGCGCGATCCTCCCGGTCTACGACCCGCTCATGGACGCCTCGCAGCTCCGCCACATCCTCGTGCGGCACGAGCAGGGCGCGGGCCACGCGGCCGAGGGCTACGCGTCCGCATCCGGCAAGGTCGGCGTGTGCATCGCCACCTCCGGTCCCGGAGCGACCAACCTCGTCACGGCGATCGCCGACGCCTACATGGACTCCGTGCCGCTGCTGGCGATCACCGGTCAGGTGTTCTCGACGCTGATGGGCACGGATGCGTTCCAGGAGGCCGACATCGTGGGGATCACGATGCCCATCACGAAGCACTCGTTCCTCGTGAAGGACGCCGCGGACATCCCCGGCGCCATCGCCGCGGCCTACGAGATCGCCGGCACCGGGCGCCCCGGTCCGGTGCTCGTGGACATCACCAAGGATGCGCAGCAGGCGACGGCCCCGTTCGTGTGGCCGCCGAAGATCGACCTCCCCGGGTACCGACCGGTGACCAAGGCGCACGGCAAGCAGATCCAGGCGGCCGCCGCCCTCCTCGCGGAGGCGAAGAAGCCGGTGCTGTACGTGGGCGGAGGCGTCGTCCGCGGCCGGGCCGCGGCCGAGCTGCTCGAGCTCGCCGAGTCGACCGGTGCGCCCGTCGTGACGACGCTGATGGCGCGCGGCGCGTTCCCGGACTCGCACCCGCAGCACCTGGGCATGCCCGGCATGCACGGCACCGTTCCCGCCGTGCTCGCGCTGCAGGAGGCCGACCTCCTCGTCTCGCTCGGCGCCCGGTTCGACGATCGCGTCACGGGCAAGGCCGCGCTGTTCGCGCCGCACGCGAAGGTCGTGCACGTCGACATCGATCCGGCGGAGATCTCCAAGATCCGCACGGCCGACGTGCCGATCGTGGGCGACGTGCGCGACGTGCTCACCGACCTCGACGCCGCCTTCCGCGGAGCGACGGCCGACGCGAAGCCCGACATCGAGGAGTGGTGGTCGTACCTCGACGGGCTCCGGAACGAGTTCCCGCTCGGGTACGCGCCGACGACCGACGGTCTGCTCGCCCCGCAGTACGTGATCCAGCGCATCGGCGAGCTCACCGGTCCGGAGGGCATCTTCGCCTCCGGTGTGGGGCAGCACCAGATGTGGGCCGCGCAGTTCATCAAGTACGAGCGTCCGAACGCCTGGCTGAACTCCGGCGGTGCGGGCACGATGGGCTACTCGGTGCCGGCGGCCATGGGCGCCAAGGTCGCGGAGCCGGAGCGCCAGGTCTGGGCGATCGACGGCGACGGCTGCTTCCAGATGACCAATCAGGAGCTCGCCACCTGTGCGATCAACAACATCCCGATCAAGGTCGCGATCATCAACAACTCGTCGCTGGGCATGGTCCGGCAGTGGCAGACGCTCTTCTACGACGGCCGTCATTCCAACACCGACCTGAACACCGGGCACGGCACGATCCGCATCCCCGACTTCGTGAAGCTCGCGGAGGCGTACGGCTGCCTCGCGATCCGCGTGGAGAAGGAGGAGGAGGTCGACGCCGCCATCCAGCTCGCGCTGGAGACGAACGACCGCCCCGTGGTGATCGACTTCGTCGTGAGTGCCGACTCCATGGTGTGGCCGATGGTGCCGCAGGGGGTCAGCAACAGCTATGTCCAGTACGCGCGCGACCACGCGCCCGCGTTCGACGAGGAGGACTGAGCCATGTCGACCCACGTCCTGAGCCTGCTGGTGGAGAACACCCCCGGCCTCCTGACCCGCGTCGCCGGCCTGTTCGCGCGCCGGGGCTTCAACATCGACTCCCTCGCCGTCGGCGTGACCGAGGTGCCGGGGATCTCCCGCATCACGGTCGTCGTCGACGTGGAGGAGCTGCCGCTCGAGCAGGTGACCAAGCAGCTCAACAAGCTGATCAACGTCATCAAGATCGTCGAGCTCGACCCGGCGTCGTCCGTGCAGCGCGAGCACATGCTCGTGAAGGTGCGCACGGACAACGCCAGCCGCTCGAACGTGATCGAGGTCGTCAACCTCTTCCGCGCCTCGGTCGTCGACTACGCCGCCGACGCCCTCGTGATCGAGGTCACCGGAGACAAGGGCAAGGTCGAGGCGCTGCTGCGCGCTCTGGAGCCCTTCGGCATCAAGGAGATCGCCCAGTCCGGCCTCCTCGCGATCGGCCGCGGCGGCAAGAGCATCACCGAGCGCGTCCTGCGCGGCTGAACCCTTCGACAGACTCAGGGACCGCGCGTCCCGCACAACCACAACCAAGGAGAGAAACCAGTGAGCACCGAGATCTTCTACGACGACGACGCCGACCTGTCCCTGATCCAGGGCAAGAAGGTCGCCATCGTCGGCTACGGCTCGCAGGGCCACGCCCACGCCCAGAACCTGCGCGACTCGGGTGTCGAGGTCGCGATCGCCCTCAAGGAGGGCTCGAAGTCCGCCGCGAAGGCCGAGGAGGCCGGCTTCCCCGTGAAGACCGTCGCCGAGGCGACCGAGTGGGCCGACGTCATCATGATCCTCGCGCCGGACCAGCACCAGCGCACGATCTACAGCGAGTCGATCGCCCCGAACCTGACGGCGGGCAAGACCCTGGCGTTCGCGCACGGCTTCAACATCCGCTTCGGCTACATCGACGCTCCCGAGGGTGTCGACGTGATCCTCGTCGCGCCGAAGGCTCCCGGCCACACCGTGCGCCGCGAGTTCGTCGCCGGTCGCGGCATCCCGGACATCATCGCCGTCGAGCGCGACGCGTCCGGCCAGGCCTGGGACCTCGCGCTGTCGTACGCGAAGGCGATCGGCGGCACCCGCGCCGGCGTCATCAAGACGACCTTCACCGAGGAGACCGAGACCGACCTCTTCGGCGAGCAGGCCGTGCTCTGCGGTGGCATGAGCCACCTGGTGCAGGCGGGCTTCGAGACCCTCGTCGAGGCGGGCTACCAGCCGCAGATCGCCTACTTCGAGGTGCTGCACGAGCTCAAGCTCATCGTCGACCTCATGTGGGAGGGCGGCATCGCCAAGCAGCGCTGGTCGATCTCCGACACCGCCGAGTTCGGCGACTACGTCTCCGGTCCGCGCGTGATCGACGAGCGCGTCAAGGAGAGCATGAAGGGCGTCCTGTCCGACATCCAGTCCGGTGCGTTCGCGAAGCGCTTCATCGAGGACCAGGACAACGGGGCCGAGGAGTTCCTCGCCCTCCGCGCCAAGGAGGAGCAGCACCCCATCGAGGCGACCGGCAAGGAGCTGCGTTCGCTCTTCGCCTGGAAGCAGCAGGACGAGGACTACGTCGACGGCAGCGCCGCGCGCTGATTCGACTCGCGAACGAACGGGCGTCCCTCCGGGGGCGCCCGTTCGGCGTTCGGTACGGCATTCAGCGGCGCAGACATCGGATGTCTGTGCCAGGATGGACGCATGCGACAGGAATGGTTTGATGACGCCCGCTTCGGCATGTTCGTCCACTTCGGCCTCTACAGCGGGGCCGCGCGGCACGAGTGGGTGCAGAACTACGAACGCCTCACCGACGAGGAGTACCGCCCCTACTTCGACAACTTCGACCCCGACCTCTTCGATGCCGCGGCCCTGGCGAAGACCGCCAAGGAGACGGGGATGGGTTACGTCGTGCTCACGACGAAGCACCACGACGGCTTCTGCCTCTGGGACTCGAAGCTGACCGACTTCACCTCCGTCACGGCGGTCGGGCGGGACCTCGTGCGCGAGTACGTCGACGCTCTCCGTGCCGAGGGCATCCGTGTCGGCCTCTACCACTCGGTCATCGACTGGCATCACCCCGATTTCACGGTGGACTGGAACCACCCCCGACGTGACGACGAGAACGCGCACGCCCTGAACGAGGGGCGCGACATGGCCCGCTACCGGGAGTACCTGCACGGTCAGGTCCGCGAGCTGCTCATCGAGTACGGCGACATCGACTACCTGTTCTTCGACTTCACCTACCCGGAGTCCAAGGACGGATGGGAGGGCAAGGGGCCGCAGGACTGGGACGCCGAGGCGCTGCTCGCGCTGTGCCGCGAGCTGCAGCCGGAGATGCTCGTCAACGACCGGCTCGGCATCCCCGCGGACTTCGTGACGCCCGAGCAGTACCAGCCGACGGCTCCGATCGTCCGCGACGGGGTGCCCCTCGTATGGGAGGCATGCCAGACGCTCAACGGCTCCTGGGGCTATCACCGGGACAACACCGACCAGAAGTCGCCGGTGCTGCTCGTGCAGATGCTCGTCGACTCGGTGTCGATGGGCGGCAACATGCTGCTCAACATCGGTCCGGACGGGCGCGGGGCGATCGCGCCCCGGGACGCGGCGACCCTCGCCGAGATCGGGGAGTGGATGCGGCTCCACGACCGCGCCGTGATCGGGGCCGGCCACGCGCCGTTCACGCCGCCCCGAGAGGGCGTGTACACGCTCCGCGGCGACCGGCTCTACCTGAGCCTGTTCAGCTGGCCGCTGGGCTTCGTGCATCTGCCCGGTCTTGCGGGCAAGGTCTCGTATGCGCGCCTGCTGAACGACGGGTCCTGGCTGCGCACGAGCGTCAGCGACCCGGACCAGCAGGCCGACCTGATGACGCCGGCGGGCGAGGCCGAGGGGACGCTCACGGTGCACCTCCCGGTACGGCGTCCCGACGTGCTGATGCCGGTCATCGAGCTACGCCTGACGGGGGAGTGAGGCCGGCGGTGGCGGCGGCTCAGGCCGTCGCCACCGGGATCTCCATGCCCTCCAGTGCGAGGCGCGCGGCGCCGTGCAGGATCGCGTCCGCGCCGGTGGCCGCGGCCTCGATCCGCAGGCGCTGGGTCGCGAGCGGGTGGCAGGCCTCGTAGACCCGGCTGCGCACCGCGGCGATGAACGGCTCGGAGGCGCTCATGCTCCCGGTGAGGAAGAGGGCGTGCGGGTTGAAGAAGTTCACGACCCCGGAGAGCGCCTGACCCAGGTGGGTCCCGGCGGTGCGGACGAGCGTCGTCGCCAGCGGGTCCGCGTCCCGTGCCAGTGTCAGCACGTCGGCCGTGGTGCGGACGTCGGTGTTGCCGCGCTCGCGCATCTGGCGGACGAGGCTCGCGCCGCTGGCCACGGTCTCCAGGCAGCCGGTGTTGCCGCAGGAGCAGGGGATGTCCCCGCTGCCGTCGATCCGCGTGTGCGTGATGTCGCCGGCCGCAGCGGTGGCCCCGCGGTGGATGTGGCCGTCCACGATGATCCCGCTGCCGATCGCGGTGCCCGCCTTGACGGTGATGCTGTGCTGGGTGTGCCCGAGCTGGCGACGGTGCTCGCCGAGGGCGGCGAGATTCGCGTCGTTGTCGACGACGACGGGGACGCCGTGGCGCTCCGCGAGGTGCTCGCCGACGCGGAACCCGGGCCACCCCGGCATCCGCGAGGGCTGATCCACGGAGCCGGTCGCGACGTCGACGGGGCCGGGCAGGCTCACGCCGATCGCGTGGACCCGCGTCTCGGCGAGCAGGCGCTCGAACACCTCCGACACTCTCTCCAGCGTGGCCTCCGGGCCGTCCGCGACGTCGATCGCGATGGTCTCCGAGTGGAGCAGGCCGCCGCTGAGGTCGTGCCGCCCGATGCGGGCATGGCGCCCGCCGAGATCGGCGGACAGCACGATGCCGTCGCCGGCGATCCGGAGCACGCGCGGCCGTCGTCCGCCGCGGGAGGTACCGGCCCCGGCCTCCTCCAGCACGCCCGCATCGAGAAGCGCCTGCACGCGCAGGCCGACGGTGGAGGCGGCCACGCCGAGAGCGGAGGCGAGCTCCGAGCGGGAGCGGGCCTGACCGCGCGCGACGAAGTCGAGGATGCGCCGGGTGTGCGGATCGTCGACGGGGGTGTCGGCGGGGTTCGTCATGGAGGCCCTTCGTCTCGGAGCATCGTCAGCGTAGCGGGGGTGTCGCATGTTTCGGGGGAGTGACGAATTATCACCACCCTATAAACATCGGATGTTCAGCTTGCGGCACCTTGCGAACTATGACAGCGTAACTTCATACGAAATCCTAATTGGTTAGTTCGAGTCTCGAAATAACCGTTCCCTTCTCAGGAGGCATTCAATGAAGAAGTTGCGTGTGGGGGCTGTCGCCGCTGTCGCGGGCGTGGCCGTGGCGATGACCGGCTGTGCGAGCAGCGGGGGATCCGGAGGCTCGGCCGACGGCGACACCATCGTCGTGGACATGTGGGCCGGCAGCGAGTCGGACGTCGACGCGCTGGAGGCGCAGATCGAGTTCGCGCAGAAGCAGAACCCGGACATCAAGATCAAGCTGCAGACCTCGCCGTGGAGCGACTTCTTCACGAAGCTCACCACCAACATGGCCAGCGGCAACATGGCCTGCATCACCGGCATGAGCGGTGCGCAGCTCGGCGGCTACACGGCGGGCTTCCGTCAGCTGAGCGACGAGGACCTCGAGACCGCCGGCATCGACTGGTCGGAGTTCAACCCGAGCGCGGACGGCATCCTCAGCTTCGAGGGCAAGGTCTACGGCGTGCCGTTCGACGTCGCCACCATGCTCGTCTACTACAACCAGGACATGCTGACCGCCACCGGCGCCGCGACTCCGGAGGTCGGCTGGACGTTCGACGACTTCGCCACGATCGCGGCCGACGCCACGAAGGACGGCAAGTACGGCTTCGGCATGGGCATGGGCGGCTACCAGTGGATGTCGATGCCGATCGCCTACTCCGCCACGCAGCCCGCCTCCGAGGACGGCACACTGCACATCGACGACGAGGACTTCGTCGACGCGGCGTCCTGGTACGCCGGCCTGGTCACCGAGAAGAAGGTCGCGGCTCCGGTCGCCTCCGCGTCGGACACCGGCTGGGGCGAGAACCAGTACACGGGCGGCAACGCGGCGATGGCCGTCGACGGCACCTGGAACGCGGTCAGCTACCTCAACAACGAGTCCGGCTTCGCCGCCGGCATGGTGCCGCTGCCCGCCGGCGTGGACGGCAACCCCGGTCCCATCCTCGGCTCCGGCTACGGCATCGCCGAGAACTGCAAGAACCCGGAGGCCGCGCTGAAGGTGCTCGGCTCCCTCGTCGGCGAGGACGCGCAGGACTACATCGCCTCGTCCGGCCGCTCCTACCCGGCCCGCACCTCGTCGCAGCCGCTGTACTTCGAGTCGATCGACGAGCAGTACCGGGACCAGGTCCAGTCGGTGTTCGAGGCCGCGTTCGGCGACACGGTGCCGCTCTACATGACCAAGAACTGGCAGAAGCTCGACAGCTACATCCAGCCCAACCTCGTCAGCGTCTACAACGGCCAGATGACGATGGAGGAGCTGCTGTCGAACGCCCAGGCGCAGTTCGGCGAGTGAGCCGGATCCGGCCCGCACAGCAGTAACAGAGAGAGACGACGAGATGACGATCACGACGAGACGTCGAGGATCGCTCGCCAAGGTCGAGGGCCGCCAGGCGCTGGGTTTCGCAAGCCCGGCCCTGGTGGGCCTCGCCCTGTTCACGATCGTGCCCGTGGGGCTGTCGATCGTGATGAGCGTGTTCGACTGGCCGACCTTCGGCGAACGCACCTTCAACGGGGTGGACAACTACGTCAAGCTGTTCACCAGCAGCCCGGACTTCTGGCCCGCGCTGCGGAACTCGGCCGTGTACACGCTGCTGTACGTGCCGTTGAGCGTCGCTCTCTCGCTCGTGCTCGCCCTCGGACTCGGCCCCCGCATCCGCGGCCGCGGTGCCCTGCGCGTCCTCTTCTTCATCCCCGTCGTGACCCCGATGGTCGCGAACGTCCTGGTGTGGAAGATGATGCTGCAGCCCCAGGGGCTCTTCAACGGCCTCTCGGTCACCTGGTTCGGCATCGAGCTGCCGAACTTCCTCGCCGACCCCAACTGGGCGATGATCATGGTCGTCGTCATGAGCGTCTGGCAGGGTCTCGGCTACAACATGCTGATCTTCTCGGCAGCCCTCGAGCAGCTCCCGGAGAGCGTGCTGGAGGCCGCCAGCATCGATGGTGCGCAGGGGTTCCGGCGGGTCTGGAGCATCATCATCCCGATGATCTCGCCGTCGATCTTCTTCGCGACGATCATGACGATGATCACCTCGCTCCAGGTCTTCGTCCAGCCGCAGATGCTCACCGGAGGCGGCCCCGGCAACGCCACCAAGCCGCTCGTGATGTACATCTGGGAGCAGGGCTTCACGTTCGGCGACCTCGGGCTCGCCGCCGCCGCCGCATGGATCCTCTTCGCGATCATCATCGCGATCACGGGCATCCAGTTCGCCGCACAGAAGAAGTGGGTGCACTATGAGCACTGAGACCCTCGTCCGGCCCACCGGCACCGCCCCGCGGCGTCAGCGCGAGCGGGAGCGGGCCCGCGGAGCGGCGACAACGCCCGGCGCGCGTGCCCGGCTGATCCTCGCGCACGTCACCATCTACGTCGCGGCGCTCATCTTCATCGCGCCGCTCGTCTACGCGTTCTTCTCGGCCCTCAAGCCGAACTCGGAGATGTTCTCGATGCCGCCGACCCTGGTGGGCTCCGAGATCCGCTGGAGCAACTTCGTCGACGTCTTCGCCTACGGACCGTTCCTGACGTACATCATGAACTCGTTCATCGTGGCGATCGGCGGCACCCTGGTCGTGCTGGTGGTGTCGACCACGGCCGGATACGCGTTCGGGCGCCTGCGGTGGAAGGGCAGGGACGCGGTGTTCGTCCTCTTCCTCGCCACGCTGATGGTGCCCGCCGAGGTGCTCGTCATCCCCATGTTCCAGGTCATGCAGTGGTTCAACTGGGTCGACACCTATCAGGCGCTCATCCTGCCCTTCGCGTTCGGCGCCTTCGGCACGTTCCTGATGCGGCAGTTCTTCCGCGGCATCCCCTACGAACTGGAGGAGGCGGCCCGTGTCGACGGCGCAGGTCCCGTCCGGTCGTTCCTGCAGATCATCCTGCCGCTGTCGAAGTCCGCGGTCGCCGTGCTCGCGGTCTTCACGTTCCTCTCGTTCTGGAACAGCTACCTCTGGCCCCTCATCGTCACCGTCGACTACAACGCGCATGGCACGCTGCCCGTCGGTCTGGCGAGCTTCGCCGGCCTCACCGGCACCCGCTGGGACCTGCAGATGGCCGCCGCCATCATCTCGATGATCCCCACCACCCTGCTCGTCATCGTGCTGCAGAAGCACCTGGTCAAGGGCATCGCGATGGCCGGGCTGGGCGGACGATGAGCGCGGTCGGGCAGCAGACGGACGACCCTCGACGAACCACCACGGGCCTCGCGGCCGACCTGGCGCTGGCGGGGGTGGACATCGGGGGCACGAAGATCGCCGCCCTCGTCGTGGACGCCTTCGGAGCCGTCCTCGCACGCGGAAGCGTGCCGGCGCCCGCGAGCGTCGGCGGCGCGGCGATGGCGGATGCGGCGGCCGGTCTCGTCGCGCGGCTCGCGGCCGAGGCCGGTGTCACGGTCGCCGCGGTGGGGGTGGGTGCCGCGGGGGTCATCGACCACGAGAGCGGCACCATCCGCGCCGCGTCCGCCCTGTTCGCGGACTGGGCGGGTTTCCCGCTCGGCCCGGAGCTGGCGCAGCGCCTCGGCGTCCCGGTGCGGGTGGAGAACGACGTGAACGCCTTCCTCCTCGGTGAAGCGGCCGCGGCGGGTCCGAGCGTGCCCGATGTGCTCGGTGTGATGCTCGGCACGGGCGTCGGCGGCGCGCTGGTCATCGGCGGGGAGCTGCACCACGGCCCGCACGGCGCGGCCGGGGAGATCGGGCACACGCCCGGTTACAGCGATCTCGTCTGCACCTGCGGGCAGACCGGCCACCTGGAGACCCTGGCCTCCGGGACGTCGATCGCCCGGCGCTTCGCGGAGCGCACCGGCCGTCCGGTGAATGACGCCAGGGAGGTCGCGGAGGCTGCCAGGGTCGGCGACGCCGACGCCCGCGCGGTGTTCGACGACGCCGGGCGTGCGCTCGCTCTCGCCTGCGCCAGTGCGGCGACGCTCCTCGACCTGCCGACCGCCATCGTCGGCGGCGGGGTCACGGCGGCCTGGGACCTCCTGTCGCCGTCGATCGAGCGAACCCTTCGCACCGACGCCCCGGTGTCCGGCATCGCGCTGCGCATCGTCCCCGCCGTCCTGGGCGCCGACGCCGTCGCGCTCGGCGCCATCGAGAGCGCCCGGCGCGCCCTCGCCCCCGTTTCCTGACCACGACTGCGACCGCAGAGGAGAACAGCACCGTGACCGCACGCCCGGAAGCCCACGAGATCTGGATGGGTCCGCTGCCGCCGCTCGCCGAGGGCGGGCTCGCGCGGCCCCGGATCGGCATCGGCGGCATCTCCATCGAGTCGAGCACGTTCTCCCCGCACATCTCCGGGGACGAGGCCTTCACGATCCGGACCGGCGACGCGTTGCGGGCGTACTACCCGTTCCTCGATGCCGGGCGTGAGCTCGCCGAGGCCGCGGAGTGGGTCCCGCTCACCCACGGCCGGTCGCTGCCCGGCGGCGCCGTGGACCCGGACACCTACCAGCGGATGAAGGATGCGCTCGTCGAGGGGATCCGCGCGCAGGGGCCGTTCGACGGCTTCTTCTTCGACATCCACGGCGCGATGAGCGTCGTCGGGATGGACGATGCCGAGGGCGATCTGGCCCTCGCGGTGCGCGCGGCGTTGGGGCCGGACACCCTCGTCTCCACGTCGATGGACCTGCACGGGAACGTGTCGGAGACGCTGCGCGACGCGGTGGATCTGCTCACCTGCTATCGCATGGCCCCGCACGAGGATTGGCTGAACACGAAGGAGCGAGCGGTGTGGAACCTGCTCGACCGTCTCCGTGGCCCGCACGGCGGCGACGTGCAGGCGCGGCGGCCTTTCACCGCCTGGGTGCCCGTTCCGGTGCTGCTACCGGGGGAGAAGACGAGTACGCGGCTGGAACCCGCGCAGAGCATCTATGCCGAGCTCCCCGGGATCGAGGCCCTGCCCGGTGTCGTCGACGCCTCGGTGTGGATCGGCTACGCCTGGGCGGACGAGCCGCGCTGCCAGGCCTACGTCGTGGTCACCGGCGACGACCGGGAGGTCATCGCCCGGGAGGCGGAGCGCGTGGCCCGGATGTTCTGGGAGGCGCGGGAGGACTTCGTCTTCGTCGCGAAGACCGGAAGCCTCGACGACGCACTGGAGGAGGCTCTGGCGTCCGGAGCCCCGCGTCCGTACGTGATCTCCGACTCCGGGGACAACCCGACGGCCGGGGGAGCGGGCGATGTGACCTGGACCCTCGCCCAGCTGCTCCAGCGACCCGAGCTCACCGACGGGACGCACACGACGCTGGTCGCCTCGATCTTCGATCCGCGGGCCGTCGCCGAAGCCGTGGCGGCGGGCGTCGGTGCGACGGTCACGCTGTCCGCCGGAGCTGCGGTCGACTCCGGGCCCCACGGACCGGTCGAGATCACCGGCACGGTGTTCTCCGTCACCGACGGCGACCCGGACGCCGGCACCCAGGTGGTGATCGCTGTCGGCGGGCTGCACGCCATCGTGACCGCGCGCCGCAAGCCCTTCCACCATCTCTCCGACTTCCGGATGCTGGGGCTCGAGCCGACGACGGCCGACGTCGTGGTCGTGAAGATCGGCTATCTGGAGCCGGAGCTGTACGAGCTGGCGGCGGGATGGACGCTGGCGCTCACCCCGGGCGGGGTGGACCAGGACCTGCTCCGCCTCGGACACCATCGCTTGCGCCCCGGGGTGTTCCCGTTCGACACGACCGGCGACCCCGACCTGACCGCGGTGGTCGTGCGCCGCGGCGCCGACGAGGAGGACACGGCATCATGATGAACTTCGAGAAGCGCACCGGCCCCGACTTCGGTGCGGCGGCCCCGGTCTACCCGGCGAACGGCGTGCCGGACTGGTACCGCGACGCCAAGCTCGGCTTCTTCGTGCACTGGGGCCTGTACTCCGTGCCGGCGTGGGCCGTGCAGCACGGGGAGGGCGTGAACATCCCCACCGAGGACGCCTATGCGTGGCACCAGTACGCGGAGTGGTACGGCAACACGGTCCGCATCCCGGGCAGCCCGACGTGGGAGCGCCACCAGCGCACCTACGGACCCGGGACCTCCTACGAGGACCTCGCCGACCGATGGGACGCCGCCGCGTTCGATGCCGACGCCTTCGTCGGCGAGCTCGTCGCGGCCGGGGCCCGCTATGTCGTGCCCACGACCAAGCACCACGAGGGGTTCTGTCTGTGGGACACCGCCACGACGGGATTCAACGCCGTCGCGCGCGGCCCTCGTCGCGACCTCATCTCCGAGTTCCACGACGCCACGCGGCGGGCCGGAGCCAGGTTCGGCGTGTACTACTCCGGAGCGCTCGACTGGCACGTGAGCGACTTCCCGCCGATCGAGTCGGACACCGACCTGTTCCGGTTCCGTCGCAACGACGCCCCCTTCTCCCGGTACGCCGCCGCGCAGCTCGAGGAGCTCGTGGAGCGGTTCGCGCCCGACGTGCTCTGGAACGACATCGAGTGGCCGGACGGCGGCAAGGGCACGGAGGACTACGCCGTGGCCGCACTGCTGCGGCGTTACCTCGACGCCGTCCCGGACGGCGTCGTCAACGACCGGTGGGGCGTGCCGTACCACGGCTTCCTCACCCGCGAATACACGGACATCCCGGACATCATCCCCGAGCCCTGGGAGTCGACCCGCGGGCTCGGCTACTCGTTCGGGTTCAACCAGGCGGAGGACGAGCGGCACTCGCTCTCCGGGGCGGCCCTGATCCGGCTCCTCGTCGACGTCGTCGCGAAGAACGGCAACCTGCTCATCAACGTGGGCCCCGCGGCGGACGGGTCCATTCCGGCGCTGCAGCGGAAGGCGATGCAGGAGCTCGGCGGCTGGCTGGCCGTGAACGGCGCGGCGATCTACGGCACGCGGCCCTGGACGCGGATGGGGGAGCGGACGGGGGCTCCTCGTCGCTACACCACGTCGACGGATGCGGTGCACGTGCACGCGCTGGACCCGGCGGCAGGCGAGTTCGAGCTGCCGTCCGAGCTCGCGGGCGCTGCGCTGTCGTGGGCGGACGGGACTCCGGCCCAGACGTCCGCGGACGGCGGTTCGACCCGCATCGTGATCCCGGCCGGACTCCGCGAGGCTCCGGTCGCCGTGCTCACCGCGCACGGCGCCTGACACAGGCGCCGCAGAAGGGCCCCCGTCGGTGATCCGACGGGGGCCCTTCGTCGCTGGACTAGGGGCGCGTGCGCTCCTCGAGCACCTCGATCACGTGGCGGTACGGGCGGCCGGTGGCGCGGGTCATGCCGATCTCGCAGGTGCGGTTGGCCGACACGAAGGCGTCGAAGCCGCCGCGGGCCGCATCGGCCGCGGAGACCTCGGCCGATTCCTGCGCCGTCGCGCTCGCGGTGAGCTCGGGGTGCAGCATTCCTCGGTCGCCGGCGAACGCGCAGCAGCCCCAGCCGTCGGGCACGAAGACCTCGTCGGCGACGGCGGCAGCGATCGTTGTCAGCGCGCCCGTCGCGCCGAGCGCGGTCGTCGAACAGGTCGGATGCACGGCGATCGAGGGGAGCTTCGCATCGACGGAGAGGCGCGGCAGCACCTCCCGCGCGACGAACGTGGTGGCGTCCTCGATGCGCAGACCGGCGTACTCCGGATGGGCGGCGACGGCCTGGGTGAGCATCACGTCGAGGCCCTCGGTGCAGGAGGCGGCGTCGCAGACGACCGGGAGCTCCCCGTGGCGGCTGGCGTCCCAGAGCGAGGCCAGCACCCGGTCCGACATGAGGCGATAGCCGTCGAGGTGTCCCTTGGACTTCCACGGCGTCCCGCAGCAGAGCCCGCCGTTCTCCTCGGGGACCACGACGGCGATCCCGGCGCGGTCGAGCAGCGCGCGCAGGGCGTCGCGGGAGCCGGGGCCCTCGTCCTCCGGGCCGAACATCGTGCCGATGCAGGCGCCGAAGAAGACGGCCTGCGCATCGGGCGGGGACACCGGTCGCGCCGGAGCAGTGCCGCCGCGGGGGAGGCCGCCGTCATAGAGGGGCACGGTGTCGGCGCCGAGCACCGCCCGTCCGATCCGCGTCGCGCCGCGCACGAGCGGGACGGGAAGCGCGTCGGCGACCGTCAGGGCGACGCCCCCGGCGCGCGTGACGGTGCTCCAGTGCTTCGCCGCCCTTCCCCACGCGGCCCCCTCCACGGCGTTCTCCTGCTCGGCGCGGAGGCGGCGGACGAGGTCGCCGGTGTTGATGTCCACCGGACACGCGACGCCGCACATGCCGTCGACCGCGCAGGTCTGCACGCCGTCGTAGTCGTAGTCCGCGCGCAGGTCCCGCAGCAGCGTCGTGTCGCCCTGCTCCTCGGCCCAGGCCATGTCCCGGCGCAGCACGATGCGCTGCCGGGGTGTGAGCGTGATGCTCTTGCTCGGGCACGTGGGTTCGCAGTAGCCGCACTCGACGCAGCGGTCCACCTCCCGCTCGACCGTGGGCACGCGCTTCAGGTCCTGCAGATAGGAGTCCGGGTCGTCGGAGAGCACGACGCCGGGGTTGAGGACGCCGTCCGGATCGAACAGCCGCTTGATCTCCCACATCATGTCGGTGAGCTCGTCGCCGTACTGCCGCCGCACGAACGGCGCCATGATGCGGCCGGTGCCGTGCTCAGCCTTGAGGGATCCCTCCTGCGCGAGGACGAGCTCGACGAGGTCGTCCGTGAAGCGGCGGTACCGCGCCACGCTGTCGGGGTCGTCGAAGCGCTCGTTCAGCAGGAAGTGGACGTTGCCGTCCTTCGCGTGCCCGAAGATGACCGACCCCTCGTAGCCGTGCTCCGCGAAGAGCTCGATCAGGCGTTCGCAGGTGGCCAGCAGCCGGGGGACGGGGACGACGATGTCTTCGAGGAGGGCGGTCGTGCCGGACGGCCGCGCTCCGGCGACCGCCGTGTAGAGGCCCTTGCGGACGTGCCACAGCGCGGCGCGCTCTGCCGCATCCGTGGTCAGTCGCGGAGTGACGGCAAGGGGGAGGGCGTCGAAGTGCGCCTGCGCGGTCGCGCTCGCGACGGCGAGGGATTCGTCGTCGGCGGCGTGCACCTCGACGAGGAGCGCGGCGTGGCCCTGGACGTCGATCTCGGAGATCGCGGCGGGGACGTCGCTCAGGCCCTGGGCGACGCGCAGTGAGGCGGCGTCCAGGAGCTCGATCGTCGCGAGCCCGAGCTCCGTGAGAGCGGGGAGCGCGGTCATCGCCCCCGACAGCGTATCGAAGACGAGCAGACCGGTGGCGATCGCGGGGCGCACCTCGATGGTGCGGAAACGGGCCTCCGCGACGAAGCCGAGGGTCCCTTCCGATCCGATGAGGAGGTGTTCGAGGATCCGCACCGGGTCGTCGAAGTCGAGCAGGGCGTTCAGTCCGTAGCCCATGGTGTTCTTCATCGAGAACTGCTGTCGGAGGAAGGCGACATTCTCGGGCGAGGCGAGCAGCCGCTCCCGGAGCGACGAGAGTCCGGCGAACAGGGCGGGTTCCGCGGCGCGGAGCACGTCCGCGGCGTCCGCGCGTCCGGTGTCCAGAATCGTCCCGCTGGGGAGCACGACGACCATCGAGGTGATCGTCTGGTACGAGTTCTCCGTGATGCCGCAGGCCATGCCGCTGGAGTTGTTGGCGACGACACCGCCGATCGTGCAGGCGATCTCGCTGGCCGGATCCGGCCCGAGCTTGCGGCGGTACCGGGCCAGCCGGGTGTTCACCTGCCGGACGGTGGCTCCGGGGCCGACCCGCACCGCGGCGCCGTCGTCCTCGATGCGGATGTCACGGAAGTGGCTGCGCGTGTCGACGAGGATGTCGCCGCTGATGCCCTGTCCGGAGAGGCTGGTGCCGCCGGAGCGGAACGTGAGCGTGCGCCCGGCCGCCCGGACCGCCGTGAACGCGCGGGCGACGCCGTCCGCGTCCGCGGGGGAGAGCACCGCGTCCGGGACGAGCAGGTAATGCGAGGCGTCGTGGGCGCGGGCGAACCGGTCGATGGATCGGGCGTGGACCTGCGTCTCGGCTCCCAGCAGCGCCGGGTCGAGAGGGTGGTCGAGGGTGGTGGGCACGGTGCTCCTCTGCTCCGTTCGAAGATTGTCAGACAAGTGTACTGAACGACGGACGCCTCACTAGACTGTTCCGCATGACCTCGATCGCGGAGCGCCCCCTCGGCGTGGTCGGCGTGGTCGACGCCGTGACCGGACAGCTGCGCACCCGGATCCTCTCCGGCGAGATCCGCTCGGGGGAGCCGCTCACCGAGGCGGCGGTCTCCCAGGCCTACGGCGTCGCCCGTCCCAGCGCGAAAGCGGCCATCGAGCAGCTGGTGGCCAGCGGGCTGCTCGTGCGGACGGCGCATCGCACGGCGCGCGTGGTCGGCATCGAGGCGGAGACCGTTCGCGACGTCTACCGCACGCGGATCCGGCTGGAGAGCGCGGCGCTGCGCGAACTGGCGGAGAGCGCCGCCGTGCCGGCGGCCGCTGTGGCGGCGAACGCCGAGCTGCAGGCGATGGCACCGGGCCCCGATCCCGCGACGGTCGACCCCGACCTCCGTTTCCACACGGCCCTCATCGATGCGCTGGGCAGCGAGCGCACCAGTCGCATGTACCGGAGCGTGCTGGACGAGGTGCGGCTGTGCATGGCGCAGGTGCAGGGGCGGCGTCTCCTCGACGCGGAACTCATCGCCGCGCAGCACGCGGAGATGCTCGAGGCCGTCGCCGCCGGGGACGCGAAGCGCGCGGCCGCGGTGCTGCGTGCCCACCTCGCCTCGGCGGAGGATCGTCTCGTCGAGGCCCTGGGCGCCTCCTGACGTCAGCCCGCGTCGGCGGGGGCGTCCTCGATCTGGATCGGCGCATCCGTCGGGTCGGCCCAGACCGGAGCAGGCAGAGGCGTGTCGACCTGGCCGGCCTGGATCGCGCGGAGGGCTTCGGTGATCTCGTCGGCGTTCTCGGGCACCGCCAGGCCGCAGGTGCGCAGCTCGGACGCGAACTGCAGGGTGAGCCGGATCTTCCCCGCCTCGATGGCCTCGGAGGTGGTGCCGGTGCGGATCTCGCTGCCGGTCTGGATCGCGGGCACCTCGTCGCAGACGTGATAGACCTTGCCGCCGTCGACCCACACGACCTCATCGGCCCCGAGGAGCTGGATCACGGCGGACTGGTCCGCGGTGTACTGCTCGACGGACGGCGGGGCGAAGCTCGTCCCGACGATCGCGGCGAGGACGGCGAGGACGATGCCGACGATGCCGGCGGTCGCCTTCTGTCCCTTGTCCATGTCCTTGTTCAGGAAGATGAGGATGACCAGGGGGAGGAAGGCGACGACCGCGATGATCGCGCCGAGCTGGTTCTGGACGAAGAACCGCGTCCTGTCCGCGCGCCGCGCCGGGTCGAGGGTGTTGGCCTTCTTCCACAGGATCGAGCCGATGATCGACAGTGCCGCGATCACGACCAGCAGGACGAGCAGGGCGACGAACGCCCACTGCGGGAACTGCGCCGTCGCTCCCTGCTCTTCCAGGAGGCCGGTGTCCGGATCGCGGACGAGCGCGCCGCCCTCGTCGACGAACTCGCGCTGGCGCAGGAGCCAGAAGATGCCGACGGCCTCGCCCGCGATCGCGAGCGCCCAGAGGACCGCGGCGATGATGCGGAAGCGCGTCGCGGAGGCCTTGGCCTCCGGGCTCGGCGTCCAGCCCGCGGGCGGCTCTCCGGTCGTGGCGCCGGTCGTGGCACGACGCGGCGCGGCGGAAGACGTCTGCTCGTTCTCGGCCATGGTTGTCCTTTCCCCCGAAAGTGCCCGGCGACCCCGCCGAGGCATCCCCGAGCCTAGTGGCCGCGGTGTCCTACGCTGGAGAGATGACATCCGATTCGGACGACGCCCTGAGCTGGGAGGGCGACGACAGCGCGGAGCGACGCCCCCGGGACGCCGCACGGCGCACCACGCCGGCTCCGGAACCGACCCCGGCCGAGGCCGTCACGCCCGCGGCGTCCGCACCGGCGTCGGGGGACGAGGCGACCGCGGCGCCCTCCGGGCTCAGCAACGCGATGCTGGTCCTCGTCGGCGTCGTCGGCGGCGTCTACCTGCTCTACACCCTCGGCTGGATCGCGGGCGGTCTCCGGCTGCAGCCGCTCGCCTCGTTCCTCGTCGCGGATTTCATGTTCCTGCCCTGGTTCGTGCTGGCGATCGCCGCCCCCGCGCTGTGGTTCCTCGCGACATGGGTGCTGACGCGGGGCCGGGCCTCCTGGATCCGCGCCGCCGTGCTCCTGGCGGGCGTCGTGCTGCTCGTTCCGTGGCCGTTCGTGACCGTGGGGGTGATCGGCTCATGACTGCTCCGAAGTCCCCGTCCGCGGTGGCGACCGGCTCGCCGCGCTGGCTCGTATGGACCGTCGTCGCCCTCGCCGGGCTCTTCTACGCCTACGCGGTGTGGAACGCGGTCGCCCACCTCATCACCATGGCCCAGACCGGCCTCACCGGCACCGGATGGGCGACGCTCCTGTTCGGCGTGGTGTTCCCCGTCCTCGTGTTCGGGTTCGCCTTCGCGATCGGCCGGCGGCGCCGGGTGGGCGAGCTCGCCCTGACGTTCCTCGCCGGACTCGGGATCGTCGCGGTGTTCTGGATGAGCCTGCTCGCGCTGAGTCTGACGCTGCCCAGCGCCTGAGCAGGATCCGTCACGCCGTCACACGGCACGGAGCGGTCCCGGCGCTCCGGTAGAGTTGTCGCGATCGCGCCCCCGACGGTGTGCGGCGCATCGGCCCCTCCCGCCTGTCGCGCTGCCCCGAAGGATCCACTGTGCCGAAGCCTGTCGTGCTCATCGCCGAAGTACTCTCTCCCGCCACGATCGAGGCGCTCGGCCCCGACTTCGACGTCCGCCACGTCGATGGCACCGATCGCGAGGCGCTCTTCGCCGCCCTCGCGGAGTCGGACGCGGTGCTCATCCGCTCCGCGACCCGCATCGATGAGGAGGCGCTGTCGCACGCGCCGAAGCTCAAGGTCGTCGCGCGGGCCGGCGTCGGCCTCGACAACGTCGACATCAAGGCCGCGACCGCGGCCGGCGTCATGGTCGTCAACGCCCCGACGTCGAACATCGTCTCGGCCGCCGAGCTGACGGTCGGCCACATCCTCAGCCTCGCCCGCCGGATCCCGGCCGCGCACGCCTCGCTGTCCGCCGGGCAGTGGAAGCGCAGCTCCTTCACCGGCGCCGAGCTCTTCGAGAAGACCGTCGGCATCGTCGGACTCGGCCGGATCGGCGCTCTCGTCGCCGCTCGCCTCGCCGCCTTCGACATGCGCGTGGTCGCGTACGACCCCTACGTCACCTCGGCGCGCGCCCAGCAGCTCGGCGTGCAGCTCCTCTCGCTCGACGAGCTCGTCGCCGAGGCCGACTTCCTCACGATCCACATGCCGAAGACCCCGGAGACGACGGGCATGATCGGCGCCGAGCAGTTCGCCGCCATGAAGCCGACCGCCTTCGTCGTCAACGTCGCCCGCGGCGGGCTCATCGACGAGGAGGCGCTGCACGAGGCGCTCGTCGCCGGCGAGATCGCCGGCGCCGGCCTGGACGTCTTCACCTCCGAGCCCCCGGCCGAGGGCGGGAGCGCCCGCGCTCTGCTCGACCTCCCGAACGTCGTCGTGACCCCGCACCTCGGTGCGAGCACGGAAGAGGCGCAGGAGAAGGCCGGCGTCTCGGTCGCGCGCTCGGTGCGGCTCGCGCTCGGCGGCGACCTCGTCCCAGACGCGGTCAACGTCGCGGGCGGCGTCATCGACCCGTACGTGCGTCCCGGCATCTCGCTCGTGGAGAAGCTCGGCCAGATCTTCGCTGCGCTGGCCACGTCGCCGCTCACGAGCCTCGACGTCGAGGTGCACGGCGAGCTCAACGACTACGACGTGAGCGTGCTCAAGCTCGCCGCCCTCAAGGGTGTCTTCACGAACATCGTGAGCGAGACCGTGTCGTACGTGAACGCTCCGCTCCTGGCGGAGCAGCGCGGCATCACGGTGCGCCTGCTCAAGGACGACGTGAGCGAGGAGTACCGGAACGTCATCACCCTCACGGGGGCGCTGTCCGACGGATCGCAGCTCTCGGTGTCGGGCACGCTGACCGGACCGAAGCAGGCCGAGAAGCTCGTCGGCATCAACGACCACGCCCTGGAGCTGCCGATCGAGAAGCACCACGTCGTGATGCTCTACACCGACCGCCCGGGCATCGTGGCCGTCTACGGGCAGAAGTTCGGCGAGGCCGGGATCAACATCGCCGGAATGCAGATCTCGCGGCTCGCGGCGGGCGACCAGGCGCTCAGCGTGCTGACGCTCGACTCGCCCGTGTCCGAGGAGCTGCTGGACGACGTGCGCGGCGCCATCGACGCCGACCTCTTCCGTCAGATCGAGATCACCGAGGTCTGACACCGCAGAGCGGGGGAGAAGGGCGGGAGCGCGATGCTCCCGCCCTTCTCCGTATCTGCAGCCTTATCCGGCGTCAGGCGGTGGCGCGCAGCACGAGCGCGATGAGGTCTGCGAGCTCGTCGCTCCGCGGGACCAGGCGCTCAGGCCCGTGCACGTCGAGCGAGTTGTTGAAGTAGAGGCCGTCGCTCACGAGCATCACGAGGTCGAGGCTGGCGGTGTCACGGACGTGCGGACGGATCGTCTCCGCCCAGCGGCGCCGGGTATCCCGGAGCATGTCGGACGCGGCGGTCGAACCGCCCTGGGCCAGCCGGGTCGTGGCGATGAGCGCCCGATCGAGGGCGTCGTCCTCCATCACCGAGGTCCGGACGTAGTACGCGACGGGACCTTCGTCGGCGGTGCGCATGCGCTCCAGGTCGAGCGTGGTCAGGTGGTCGAGGCGCTCCAGGAGCCCGGCCTCGAGGTCGTCCTTGGAGCGGAAGTGGTAGAGCAGGCCGCCCTTCGACACGCCCGCGGCCTTCGCCGTGGCCTCGAGCGTCGCGGCGCGTTCGCCCTCGTCGATGAGAATCGCCTCGAAGGCGTCGAGGACCTTCTCGCGGGCGAGGGGAGGGCGGGGCATCGGTCATCCTCTGAGCGGAAACGGGAGGGCGGCATCTGTTACTATACCAGCCGGACGGTTTAGTAACGAGTCGTCCGCAGGAAGGAAAGGTGTTCCATGACCCGTACTGCGTCGATCCCGACGACAGAGACGGAAGCTTCCCGCGTCGGGGCTCGGGGGTGGGCGGCGCTCGTCGTCCTCATGCTCCCGGTGCTGCTGGTGTCGGTGGACAACACGGTGCTGAGCTTCGCGCTGCCCGAGATCTCGATCTCGCTCGCGCCGAGCGGGGCCGAGCAGCTCTGGATCATCGACGTCTATCCGCTCGTGCTCGCCGGACTCCTGGTGACCATGGGAACGCTCGGGGACCGCTTCGGGCGTCGCCGCCTGCTCCTCATCGGCGCCACCGGATTCGCCGTGGTCTCCGCGCTGGCCGCCTTCGCGCCGACCGCGGGCCTGCTGATCGCCGCCCGTGCGCTGCTCGGCTTCTTCGGCGCCATGCTGATGCCGTCGACGCTGTCGCTGCTGCGATCGATCTTCCAGAACCGCGACCAGCGCCGCATGGCCATCGCGGTCTGGGCGTCCGCGTTCTCCGCCGGATCCGCGCTCGGCCCGATCGTCGGGGGCTTCCTCCTCGAGCACTTCGCGTGGGGCTCGGTGTTCCTCATCGCCGTCCCCGTCCTCATCCCGTTGCTCATCGCCGCACCGCTGCTCGTGCCGGAGAGCCGTGACCCCAACCCCGGCCGCATCGACCCGCTCAGCATCGCCCTCTCGATGGCCGCGATGATCCCGGTCGTCTACGCGATCAAGTCGTTCGCGGTCGACGGTCCGTCGCTGTACGCCGGGGGATGGGCTCTGCTCGGTCTTGTGATGGGGACGCTGTTCGTGCGCCGTCAGCTCCGCGCCGACACCCCGATGCTCGACATGGCGCTGTTCCGCCGTGGGTCGTTCTCGGGCGCGATCCTGGTGAACCTGCTCAGCGTCGTGGCCCTCGTCGGGTTCCTCTACTTCGTCTCGCAGCACCTGCAGCTCGTGCTGGGGCTCTCGCCGATGGTCGCGGGCCTCGCTCTCGTGCCCGGGATGGCGGCCATGATCGTCGCCGGACTCACGGTGGTGCCGATCTCGCGGCGGGTGCCGCCGCATGTGCTCATCCCAGCGGCGCTGGTGTTCTCCGTCGCGGGGTACCTCATCGTCGCGTTCACGACGCACGAGCACGGCGTGGCACCGCTCATCCTCGCCTTCGTCGTCCTCGGCATCGGCATCGGTGCGGCCGAGACCATCTCGAACGAGCTCATCCTCTCCAGCGCCCCCGCGGCGAAGGCGGGTGCCGCGAGCGCGGTGTCCGAGACGGCGTACGAGCTCGGCGCCGTGCTGGGGACCGCGATCCTCGGCGGCATCATCACCGCGTTCTACCGCGGCGCGCTGGTGCTGCCCGAGGGGCTTCCGGCCGAGGTGGCCCGCGCTGCGCAGGAGACGCTGGCCGGCGCGTACACCGCCGCCCACGAGCTCCCGGCCGCGCTCGGCGACGCCCTGTGGCAGGCGGCGGCCGACGCGTTCGGCTCGGGAGTCACGGTCACGTCGCTCATCGGTGCGGGCCTCGTCGTCGTCGCGGCGGTCATCGCGGCCGTCACACTGCGCAAGGCACCCACGCACTGACCACTACGCTGGGGGGACCGGCCCGTTCGACCCGCGGTCGCGCCGCGGCCGGTCCACCCCCGTGCAGTGCGCAAGGAGTCTCATGTCGCGTGTCGTGAAGCTGGCCGTCATCCCGGGTGACGGCATCGGTCCCGAGGTCATCGCCGAGGCGGAGAAGGTGCTCGACGCCGTCACCGCCGACAGCGCCGTGACGTTCGACAAGACCCGCTTCTCGCTCGGTGCCGGCCGGTACCTCGAGACCGGCGACACGCTCACCGACGAGGACCTCGCCGCGATCTCCGCCCACGACGCGATCCTCCTCGGCGCGGTCGGCGGCACGCCGGGGGACCCGCGCCTGAAGGACGCGAACATCGAGCGCGGACTCCTGCTGAAGCTCCGGTTCACCCTCGACCACTACGTGAATCTGCGCCCCTCGAAGCTCTTCGCCGGAGCGCCCGGTCCGCTGTCCGACCCGGGCGAGGTCGACTTCGTCGTGGTCCGTGAAGGGACGGAGGGGCCCTACGTCGGCAACGGCGGAGCGATCCGGAAGGGGACGCCGCAGGAGGTCGCGAACGAGACCTCCGTGAACACGGCGTTCGGCGTCGAGCGGGTCGTCCGCTACGCCTTCGCGCTTGCCGAGCGCCGCCGTCAGAAGCTCACCCTCGTGCACAAGACCAACGTGCTCGTGCACGCCGGTGCGATCTGGCAGCGCATCGTGAACGAGGTCGCCACCGAGCACCCCGACGTCGCCGTCGACTACCTGCACGTCGACGCCGCCACGATCTTCCTCGTCACCGATCCCTCGCGTTTCGACGTGATCGTGACGGACAATCTCTTCGGTGACATCCTCACCGACCTCGCCGGCGCCGTCACGGGCGGCATCGGCCTCGCCGCCTCGGGGAACATCAACCCCGATGGCGCCTTCCCGTCGATGTTCGAGCCCGTGCACGGCTCGGCTCCGGACATCGCGGGTCAGCAGAAGGCCGACCCGACCGCCGCGATCCTCTCCATCGCGCTGCTGCTCGACCACCTCGGCCTGACGGCCGAGTCGGCGCGTGTCAGCGCCGCGGTCGAGGCGGACATCGCCGCCCGCAGCGGTGCCCGCACCACCGCGGAGATCGGCTCCGCGATCACTGCCCGTCTCTGAACGGCGGGCGTAGGCTGACAGGGCGCGAGGATGCGCCCACCCCACGAGGATTGGATGACGACATGACGACGATCGACGCCGAGACGAGCGTGGCTCCCCTGGAGTTCGCCGTGACGAAGAACCTGAACGCGGCCTCGCCGGCACGCGTCGCCGAAGTGCTGGAGAACCCCGGTTTCGGGGTCGTCTTCACCGACCACATGGTCGACATCTGCTGGTCGGCCAAGGGCGGCTGGCACCGTCCGCGCGTGCAGCCCTACGGCCCGATCCCGCTCGACCCCGCGGCGTCCGTGCTGCACTACGCGCAGGAGATCTTCGAGGGCATCAAGGCCTACCGGCACGCGGACGGTTCGATCCACACCTTCCGTCCCGACCGCAACGCCGCGCGCCTGCAGGCGAGCGCCCGCCGCCTGGCGCTGCCGGAGCTGCCGACGGAGTACTTCATCCAGTCGCTGCGCGAGCTCATCGCCGTCGACGGCCGCTGGGTGCCCTCCGGCGCCGACCAGAGCCTGTACCTGCGGCCGTTCATGTTCGCCAAGGAGGCCTTCCTCGGCGTGCGCGCGGCGCAGAAGGTCGCCTACTACGTGATCGCGAGCCCCGCCGGTGCGTACTTCACGGGCGGCGTGAAGCCCGTGCGGATCTGGCTCTCCGAGGACTACGCCCGCGCGGGTCGCGGTGGCACCGGCAAGGCGAAGACGGGCGGCAACTACGCCTCCAGCCTCCTGCCGCAGGCCGAGGCCAGTGCGAAGGGCTGCGACCAGGTCGTGTTCCTCAACGAGAACCGCGATGTCGAGGAGCTCGGCGGCATGAACGTCGTGTTCGTGTTCAAGGACGGTCGTGTCGTCACGCCCGAGTCGGACAGCATCCTCGAGGGCATCACGCGCGACTCGCTGCTGCAGCTGGCCGAGGACCGCGGCTACACGGTCGAGAAGCGTCCGATCTCGATCGACGAGTGGCGTGAGGGCGTGGCCTCCGGTGACATCGTCGAGGTGTTCGCCTGTGGCACGGCCGCGGTCGTGACCCCGATCGGAGCGCTCGTGGGCGAGGGCTTCGACGAGCCGCAGCCGCTGGGCGAGCTGGCGCTGTCCCTCCGTGAGGAGCTCACCGACATCCAGTACGGGCGCCGCGAGGACAAGCACGGCTGGCTGCTCCGCCTCGACGCCTGATCCGATTCCCCGAGACCCCGTCTTCCCGCCGACACCCCGCCGTGTCGACGCGTGGAAGGCGGGGTCTCGGCGTGTACCGGGGGGCTCGCGCGCTGGGACTGTTCCTGCACAATGCGGGGGGAGTGGGGGAAGAGAGGTGGGGGGTGTGGAGAACGAGAGGTGAGGGGAGTAGGCGGGGGAGAGTGAGGGGATGTCGCGGCGCCTCTCGTTCTCCGAAGCCTGGGATCTTGTGCGATCGCGGGAGGAGGTCCTCGACACGGGGGTCACGGAACGGGAGCTGAGGGAGGCGGTCGCGCACGGCAGGCTGCGACGGGTGCACCGCGGGGCGTATGTCGACGCGGAGGTCTGGGGCCAGCTGTGGCCCGAGGGAAGGCAGCTCGTGCGGGTGTGCGCCGTCCGTCGGGCCAGCCTCGGCGGAGGTCCGGTGTTCTCGCATCTCTCCGCGGCGGCGCTCTGGGGGCTGCCGCTCGTGGGGCCGATCCGGGACGACGTGCACACCGCGATCCGCAGCCGTCGGCACAGCAGGACCGAGGCCGGGGTCGTCCGACACCAGATGACGCTCGATGAGAGCGACATCGTCCGGCGGCACGGGATCCGGTGCACCTCGTTGATCCGTACCGTGGTCGACCTCGCCCGGCTGCTGCGCCCGGAGGCCGTCGTCGCGGCCGGGGACGCGGCTCTGCGGATGGTCTCGATCGACGGACACGAGGTCGACCACGGTGAGGTCGACGCCTGGCGGGCCGAGGTCGACCGGCTGTGCGTGGCGGGGCTCCGGGGCGTGCGTCGCGCGCGGTGGATCGGAGCCTTCGCCGACGGACGGGCGCAGCTTCCGGGCGAGAGCGTGAGCCGCCTGCAGCTCCACCGACTCGGCTTCCGGGACATCGATCTGCAGATCCCCGTCGTCGGCCCCGACGGCGCGCGGTACTTCGCCGACTTCGGGTTCCCGCGGTCGCAGGCCTTCGGGGAGTTCGACGGGGAGGACAAGTACCGGGACGCGGAGCTGCGGACGACGCCCACGGCGGCCGATGCGGTGATGGCGGAGAAGCACCGCGAGGACGAGATCCGTGGGGTCACGGGGTGGCGCGTGGTGCGCTGGGGCTCCTCGCACATCCGCACCCCCGAGGATCTCGGGCGCCGGCTCGCCGCGTTCGGCATCCGCCCGCCCGGCTGAGGTCTGTCGAGCCCCCGGGGTCGCGTCGAGACCCCACCCCGCCTCCGCACGTGAGCCGGGGTCTCGACGAGAGAGCGGGGTCTCGACGGGGGAGCAGGGGATCTAGGGTGGAGGGATGAAGATCGCTCGGTTCCGCCACGACGACGCCATCATGTACGGGATCATCGACGACCGCGAGCTCGTGGTCCTCGCCGGGGACCCGATGTTCTCCGGGTACGAGACGACCGGCGCGCGTATCCCGCTGACCGATGCCACGCTGCTCGCGCCCGTGATCCCGCGCTCCAAGGTCGTGTGCGTCGGGAAGAACTACCACGACCACGCGGCCGAGATGGGAGGAGTGGCCCCCGAGGAGCCGCTGCTGTTCCTCAAGCCGAACACCGCCGTGATCGGCCCGGACGACGCGATCGTGCGTCCTGTCGCGCTGTCCGAGCGGACGGAGTACGAGGGCGAGCTCGTGGTCGTGATCGGGCGGATCGCCAAGAACGTGAAGGCGGAGAACGCCCTCGACCACGTGCTCGGCTACACGATCGGCAACGATGTCACGGCGCGCGACCTGCAGCGCAAGGACGGGCAGTGGTCGCGGGCGAAGGGCTTCGACACGTTCTGCCCGCTCGGCCCCGTGATCGAGACGGACTTCGACCCCACGCAGGCCACGATCGAGACGCGGGTGAACGGCGAGGTCCGCCAGCATGCGCCGCTCACCGACATGATCCACTCGGTCGCCGCGATCATCGAGTACGCCTCCGCGGTGTTCACGCTCCTTCCGGGTGACGTCATCATGACGGGGACCCCCGCCGGCGTGGGCACCTTCGAGGCGGGTGACACGGTCGAGGTCGAGATCTCCGGACTCGGCATCCTCCGCAACACCGCGCGCGACGCCGCTCCCGCGTCATGACCGAGGTCGCCCTCACGGCGACGCAGCAGCAAGCGGTCCAGCGCCGCACCGTGCTCGTGCTGTCGCTGGGGCAGGTGCTCGGCGGCATCGCGTTCGGAGCCACCGTGTCGCTCGGTGCGCTGCTCGCCGCGGACATCTCCGGCAGCGACGCGCTCTCCGGACTCGCGACGGCGTCGGTGACCCTCGGAGCCGCGGTCTGCGCGATCCCGCTGGCCCGGATGGCCGCGCGCCTCGGACGGCGTCGTGCCCTAACCCTCGGCAATCTCTTCGCCCTCGTCGGCATCGCCGTGGTGATCCTCGCGGCATCCGTGCGCGTCTTCCCGCTCCTGCTCGTCGGCATCCTGCTGATCGGTGCGGGGAACGCCGGCAATCTGCAGTCCCGGTTCGCGGCCACGGACCTCGCGGCCCCGCAGCATCGTGGGCGCGACCTCTCGATCGTCGTGTGGTCCACGACGATCGGCGGCGTGGCGGGCCCGCTGCTGCTCGGTCCGGGGGAGATCGTCGGCCAGGCGATCGGCATGCCGCCGCAGACCGGCTCGTACGTCTTCTCGTTCGTGGCGCAGGGCGCGGCGCTCGCGCTCTACCTCGTCGCCCTCCGCCCGGATCCGCTGCTCGCCGCGCAGCGACTCGCGCAGGCGGCGGCCGCCACGACGAGCGCCGCCGTGGCGGACCGCCCGCGCGTGGCCCGCTACGCGATCTTCGCGATCGCGGGCTCGCACGTGGTGATGGCGTCGGTCATGGCGATGACCCCCGTGCATCTGTCCCACATGGCGCACGGCGCCCACGGTGCGGCGGCGACCCCGGCCGACGTCTCGGCACTCGTCGGCATCACCATCGCGCTGCACGTCGGCGGCATGTACGCGCTCTCGCCGGTGTTCGGAGTGCTGGCCGACCGCTGGGGGCGGCTGCGCGTGGTGCTGCTCGGGCAGGCGCTGCTCGGCGGTGCCCTGGCCTTCGCCGTCTTCGCGGGCACCGAGGCGTGGGGCGTCATGGTGGCGCTCATCCTCCTCGGCCTCGGGTGGAGCGCCGCCACGGTCGCCGGCGCCGCCCTGCTCACCGAGGCCTCGGCCCCCGACGTCCGCACGCGGCGGCAGGGACGCAGCGACTCGCTGATGAGCCTGTCGGCCGCCGCCGGGTCCGTCCTCGCCGGCGTCGTGCTGTCGAACTTCCAGTACGCCGGACTCGGCATCGCGGCCTCCGTACTCGTCCTCGCGATCGTCGCGCTGTCGCCGCTCGCCCGGAGCAGCGCGCGGTGAAAGCCTGGGACGGCGTCGGGGAGGCCTATGCCGCCTCGTACGCCGCCCTGTGCGCGGGCACGGTCGATGTCCTCGCCTCCGCCCTCGGACCAGCGGAGGGTCGCAGCCTCCTCGACGTCGGGGCGGGGGAGGGTGGCCTCGCGGCCCGCTTCGCCGGTCTGGGGTGGAACGTCACGGCCTGCGAACCCGAGCCGACCATGCGCGCCGTCGCCCGCCGGCGGCACCCGACGCTGCGCACCATCGACGGCTGCCTGCCGACGCTGCCCTTCGACGACCGTTCCGTCGACGCCGTCGTGGCGAACTTCGTGCTGAACCACGTCTCCTCCCCGCGGACCGCCGCCCGCGAGCTGGCGCGGGTCGCACGGGAAGCGGTCGCCGCGACGACCTGGACCCGTTCCCCGTCGTGGTTCTGGACAGAGGTCGTCGAACGCGCGGGGCTGCCGCCGTCTGCGGGGGAGAGGCTTCCGGCCGAGGAGGACTTCGATCGCACGGCGGACGGCTTCGCGGCCATGCTCGTCGAGGCCGGACTCCCGGAGGTGTCGGTCAGCGAGCACACCTGGACCTGGCGCGCCGACCCGGACGCCCTGTGGGTCTCGGTCGAGGGCGGTGTGGCCGGCGCCGGGGCGCAGTATGCGGGGCTCTCCTCTGTCGAGCGATCCCGGTTCCGCGCGGGGTTCGAGGAGACGGTCGCCGCGCACCGGGTGGGTGCGGTGCTCCCGCTGGAGCACCGCGCGGCCGTGGCGGTCTCGCGCCGGGGCTGACCGGCCCGCACCCGTAGAATCGAAGGGCTATGGCTACTCCGCATCCCCTCACCACGACCGCCAGCGGCGCCGACGTCCGCGTCCGCTTCTGCCCCTCCCCGACGGGGCTGCCGCACGTCGGCATGGTCCGCACGGCTCTGTACAACTGGGCGTACGCCCGTCACAACGGCGGGAAGATGGTGTTCCGCATCGAGGACACCGACGCCGCCCGCGACAGCGAGGAGAGCTTCCGCCAGCTCGTCGACGCGCTCACGTGGCTGAAGATCGACTGGGACGAGGGCGTCGAGGTCGGGGGCCCGCACGCCCCGTACCGCCAGTCCGAGCGGCACGACATCTACCGCGAGGTCATCGACAAGCTCCTCGCGACGGGCGCGCTCTACGAGAGCTACTCGACGGCCGAGGAGATCGACGCCCGCAACGAGGCCAACGGCCGCGCGAAGCAGCTCGGCTACGACAACTTCGACCGTGACCTCACCGATGAGCAGAAGGCCGCCTTCCGCGCCGAGGGCCGGCAGCCCGCCCTCCGCCTGCGGGTGCCGGACGAGGACCTCACGTACGTCGACCTCATCCGCGGCGAGGTGACCTTCCCCGCCGGATCCTTCCCGGACTTCGTCGTCGTGCGCCCCAACGGTGTGCCGCTGTACACCTTCGTGAACCCCGTCGACGACGCGCTGATGGGCATCACCCACGTCCTCCGCGGCGAAGACCTCATGCCGTCCACCGCGCGCCAGCTCTCGCTCTACGCCGCTCTCATCGACGCGGGTGTGACGACGTTCGTGCCGCGGTTCGCCCACATGCCGCTCGTGCTGGGCGAGACCGGAAACAAGAAGCTCTCCAAGCGCGACCCGCAGGCCGATCTGTTCCTGCACCGGGAGCGCGGCTTCATCCATGAGGGACTCCTGAACTACCTCGCGCTGCTGGGCTGGTCGATCGGCCCGGACCGCGACGTCTTCTCGCTCGACGAGTTCATCGCCGCGTTCGACATCGAGAACGTGAACCCCAATCCGGCCCGCTTCGATCAGAAGAAGGCCGAGTCGATCAACGGCGACCACATCCGCATGCTCGACGTGAAGGACTTCGCCGAGCGCACGGTCCCGTACCTCGCCGCGGCCGGCCTGTTCGACGAGCCGACCCACGAGCAGCTCGTCCTCGCGTTCCGCGCGGCGCCGCTGGTGCAGGAGCGCGTGCAGCTGCTGGGCGAGGTGCCGGGCATGCTCGGCTTCCTGTTCCGCGACGAGGTGTCGTACGACGCGGATGCGCTCAAGGGGCTGCCGGCCAACGCGGCCGAGGTGCTGGACGCCTGCGTCACCGCCCTGGAGCCGGTCACGGACTTCACCCCGGAGAGGATCCAGGAGGCGCTGTCGACGGCGCTCGTGGAGAACCTCGAGCTGAAGCCGCGCGTGGCCTACGGGCCGCCGCGCGTGGCCATCACCGGCCGCCGCGTCTCGCCGCCGCTGTTCGAGTCGATGGAGCTGCTGGGCAAGGACGAGTCGCTGCGCCGCCTGCGCGCGCTCTCGGCGTTCCTCGCCCACTGATCCGCGACGCGCCCGAGCGGCGACACGGCACCGGTGGTTTTGGTGATCGGTCGCCGCTCGGGTAAGCTTGACTCTCGGTGCGAGGCTCCGGTTTCGCCCTTGGGGTATGGTGTAATTGGCAACACGGCTGATTCTGGTTCAGTTGTTCTTGGTTCGAGTCCAGGTACCCCAGCACTTCGAAAACCCCCGCTCCGGCGGGGGTTTTCGTTTCCGGCACGGTGGCCTCAGTTCCTCACGCGGCTTCAAGGAAGGGCTCGTACCGATAGCCCGCCTCATCCACGATCGATACCGTCGATTCAGGGACCTCTGTGAATGCACCGGGCAGATCGTTGAGGGGCTCGGACACGATCACGTGCGCCCGGCGGCCGAAGACGCGAAGCCGTTCGGCATCGGGGTACATCCGGCGAAGAGTCTCGATGTCGGTGGAGTGGAAGAGGGAGCGGGAGCGCCCAGCCGTCGAGTACCGGAACGCCCAGACGGTGGTGCCGTCGGACACCGCGAAGGTTCCCTGGACCGGGAAGCGGACGCCATGCTCGCGCCCCACGCGCTCGGCCTCGCGGATGGCCGCCCGCATCCCCGCGATCGGATCGTCCTGGAGGCCGAGGGTCAGGGCGAGGTGGAACAGTACCTCAGAGTCGGTGGTGCCCTGGATCTCGGGGTAGAGGGAGGGATCGACGGCAAGGATGAGGTCGCGTTTCACGGTCACGAAGTCCGCCAAGCCGCCATTGTGCATGAAGAGCCAGTTCGCGTGCCGGAACGGGTGGCAGTTGGTCTGCTGGACCGGCGGCCCGGCGGCAGCTCTCACATGGCTGAAGAACAGCGGGCTGCGGATCGTGCGGGAGATCTCGCGCAGGTTCAGATCGTTCCAGGCGGGCTCCATGCTGCGGAACAGTCCAGGCTTCGGAGGCTGCCCAGAGTCGTCACCGTTCGACACCGGATACCAGCCGAGGCCGAACCCATCCCCGTTCACGGTCTCCGCGCCGAGGGGCGAGTCCAGAGACTGCGCCACGAGGGAATGTCGCGCGTCGAGGATCACCTCCGATGGGTGCAGCGGTTCTCCCACGTACGCCAGCCACCGACACATGTCGACACCTCGTCCCCGACCCGATCACGTCTGTGCCCGACGATACGCTCGGTCACCCTCCCCGGCGAGACCCGCGGATGGCTGACCGGCTACTCGCACTCCCCGAGGAACCCGAGATAGCACACGGCCTCATGCGTGACGGCCGGCTCGGCATCGTCGTTCGAGACCTGGCGCGTCGCGGTCTCCGGCGTCCGGGTGAGGTGCCCGAAGTCGCCGAGGGAGGCCACGTACATCCCGTCCGCGTCCTCCGCGATCATCCGGTCGATCTCGGTACGGTGCTGCGCGCACAGGTCCGCGGAGGCCGGGACGAGGTCGACCCCGGCGCATGCTCCCGCGTACTCGGCCTCCATGAGCCCGATGCAGTCCGTCCAGTCCTGGTCCACCGCGCACGGGCTCACGCCGTCGTCGGCGACGAGGTACTTGCCGGTCTCGTACTCCTCGCTGTGGAAGGTCTCGGGCTTCTCCGGTACGTCGATCTTGGTCCAGTGGCGTGCGGTCGCGAAGGCGAACACCGTCACGATCGCGGCGATCAGGAGCAGCGCGCCCACGATGCCCAGCGTCACCCAGAGTCCGACCCGGCTCTTCCGCTCCGGGCCCTCCGCGGGCGTGGGGGTCCACGGGGCGGCGACCGGTGCCGGCGGGGGTGCCGCGGCGAATCCCGGCGCGGCGGCGACGGGGAGCTCGTGTCCCCCGAGCGGTGCCGCCGCCGCGGGGGCGGGCGCCGCCGTGGCCGTGGTCGCGAGGAAGTAGTCGTACCACGCCCGGCTCGCCTGCTCGTCCGCGGCGACCTGCTGCGCCTCGGCGTCGGTGAGCACGAGGCCCCACGCGTCACGGGCCGGTGCATGGGGGAGGGCGGAGCGGAAGTCTTCGAACGACACGGGCATGTTCGCAGAATATCGGCTTGTTCCCCGCGACCCGGGCGGTCATCTGATGTCCCCGGCTCCTGGAACAATGACGAGGTGATCGGTATGAAGTCCTTCTGGAACGCGTTGCCCACCGAGGGACGCTGGCTGCTGTCGACCGTGGCGATCCAGACCCTCGGGCGGGGGATGACGCTGCCGTTCACGATCATCTACCTCCACGAGGTCCGCGGCTTCGACCTCGGGTTCTCGGGTGCGCTCATGAGCCTCATCGCGATCACGGGGCTCGTCGTCACCGGTCCCGGCGGCACGCTCATCGACCGCTTCGGCGCCCGGCGCGTGCTGATCGTGGGCCTCCTGGCGATGATCGCGGGGTGCACGCTCCTCGCCTACGCCACGCATCCCGCCGTCGCGACGGTCGCGGTCGTGCTCATCGGGATCAACTTCGGGGTCTCCTGGCCCGGCTTCAACGCCCTCATCGCCTCGGTGGTCGACGGCGAGGTCCGTCAGCAGTACTTCGGCGTGAACTTCGCCCTCGTCAACCTCGGCATCGGCGTTGGCGGGATCATCGGCGGCTTCTTCGTCGACGTGACGGAGCCGTCGACGTTCACCACGATCTTCCTCATCGACGCGGCCACGAGCCTCATCCCGCTCGCTCTGCTCCTCGGCCCGCTCCGGCACGTGCGCACCCAGGCGGACCCGGACCCGGCCGTGACCACCGAGGGCGGTTACCGGGAGATCCTGCGGCGCCCTGCGGTGCTCTGGATGACGCTGCTGACCTTCTTCTCCGTCTTCATCGGCTACGGACAGATCGAGGCGGGCTTCCCCGCCTACGCCCGTCAGATCGCCCAGGTCTCGACCGCCGTCGTCGGCATCTCGTTCGCGGTGAACACGGCCGTCATCGTGCTGCTGCAGTTCGCCGTCCTCCGGCTCATCACCGGGCGCCGGCGCACCAGGGTCATGCAGGTCATGGCCCTCATCTGGGCCGTCTCCTGGGTCATGCTCGGCGCCGCGGGCCTGCTTCCCGGCTCGGTCACGGCTGCGATCGCCGTCATCGCGTTCATGGGCGTGTTCGCCTTCGGGGAGACGATGATGCAGCCGACGATCCCGGCCATCTACAACGATCTCGCGACGGACCGCACCCGCGGGCGCTACAACGCCCTCAACTCCGCGGCCTTCCAGGGCGGTGCCATCCTCGGTCCGCTCGTCGCGGGCGTCCTCCTCGGCGTCGGCGTGAGCGGTTGGTTCATCGCGGTCATGGTCGCGGGCAGCCTCGCCGTCGGCGTGCTGGCGGTCGTACTGGAGCGGGTGCTCCCGGCAGCGGCCAACGGCAGCAGCGCCGAGGTCCATCGAACGGACGAGGTCGAACGGACGCCGCCGGTCTAGGCTCCGAGCATGGCCCTCGAACCGCTCTTCCTCCGTCTCGACCGGATCGCGGGTGGGCGGCAGGCCGGTGTGCTGATCAGCGACGCCGGTCGCACCCATCCGCGGACCGTCCGTGCCTTCACCTGGATCCTCTGGCTGCTCGTCGCCGAACTGGTGCTCGGGGTCGGCGCCGTGGTGGTCGCCCTGGTGCTCGCCGCCGACGGCGACAGCGTGCCGTTCGCCGTGTGGATGCGCACCCTCGTGGTGCTGGCGATGACGGCGACGCTGTTCTACTTCGCCTGGCGCGCGCGCCGCGGATGGCGTTGGGCCTACCTCCGGCTGCGGTTGTTCGCGCAGATCTTCCCCGTCATCACGCTCGTCATGGCGGCGATCCCCGGCCTCTACCCGGTCTGGATGGTCACCGAGCAGATCGTCTTCAGCCTGATCATGATCGGCATCGCGGACTTCCTCACCAGCGACCACATGCGGGCGGTCTTCGCGAAGGACGCCGACGCGGATAGCACGCCGGCGGGGTGAGACGCCACTCCCTTCCCGCCGAGACCGCGGTCACTCCACACTCGGAGGAGCTGCACGGCGGGAGGAGAGACGCATGGCGCGACTGGTGCGAGTGGTACCCGGCCAGGACCCGGGTTTCACACGGAAGCGGACGAGCTCGGGATTCCGGTACGTCGATCCGACGGGGGAGCCGGCGCCCGAGGCGGATCGCGAACGCATCAGCGACCTGGTGATCCCGCCGGCATGGCAGGACGTGTGGATCGCGGCCGACCCGCTCGCGCACATCCAGGCCGTCGGGATCGACACCGCCGGGCGCAAGCAATACCTCTACCACCCGCTCTGGCGGGTCTCCCGCGACCGTCGCAAGTTCGTCCGTGCGCTGGATCTCGCCGCAGCTCTGCCCAGCGCCCGGGCGCAGGTCACCAAGGCGCTCAAGGAGGACGGGCAGACGAAGGAGCGCGCCCTCGCGATCGCCTTCCGCCTCCTCGACGACGCCGCGCTGCGGATCGGTTCGGAACGATACCTGGCGCGCCACGGCAGCCGCGGCCTGACCACGCTCCGCCGCCGCGACGTCCGCATCGACGGCGGCGACGTCGCCCTCTCCTTCCCGGCGAAGAGCGGACAGACCGCCGCGATCGAGATCACCGACGAATCCCTCGCCGAAGCCCTCACCGACTTCGCGAGCGGCGCCTCGACCGCCTTCCTCCTGGCGTACCGGAAAGGCCGGCGGCGGGTGAAGATCACGCCCGCCGAGGTCAACACGTACCTCAAGGACGTGCTCGGGGCCAGCTTCTCGGCCAAGGACTTCCGGACCCTGCACGGCACGATCATCGCCGCGGACGCCCTCGCCCGCATCGGAGCCCTCGACCGCCGCGGTCAGCGGAACCAGGCCGAACGTCTCGCGGTGCAGGCGGCGGCGACCGCCCTCGGCAACACGACCGCGGTCGCCCGCAACAGCTACATCGATCCCCGTGTGTTCCGGCAGTACGGTCGGGGGCGGACGCTCGACCTCGACGTGACGCCGGAGACGGCGATCCGGCGACTGCTGGGCGGACCGGAGACGTCGCGGAAGGTCAACCGGCGAGGAACGGGGCGGCGCGGCTGAACGCGCAGACGCTCCCCGGTCGTCGCCGGGAAGATGCCAGGATGGGGGGATGCACACCGCGAACCTGACCCGTGAGGAGACCGCGGCGCGATCCGCTGCGATCACCCTGCACCGCATCCGCGTCGAGCTGGACCTGACCGGAGCCCCGGAGCGAGCGCGCACGGGCTTCCCGACCACGACCGTCCTGGAGTTCGATGCGACCGTCCAGAGCACGTGGCTGGACTTCATCGGCGAGGAGGTCGTCCGCGTCGAGGTGAACGGGGAGCAGCGGGACGTCGTCTACGACGGGGCGCGCCTGACGATCGACGGCCTCGCGGCCTCGAACGTCGTCCTGGTCGAGGCGGTCGGTGCCTACAGCCGGTCGGGGGAGGGTCTGCACCGGTTCCACGACCCGGCAGACGACCGCACCTACCTGTACACCCAGTACGAGCCCGCGGACTCCCGCCGGGTGATGGCCTGCTTCGAGCAGCCGGACATGAAGGCTGAGTACACCTTCGTCGTCGACGCGCCGTCCGGGTGGGAGGTGCTCTCGAACCAGTCGCCGGCTCACGTCGACCTCGGCGTCGGCGTGCAGCGGGTGCAGTTCGCCCCCACCCTGCCGATCTCGAGCTACATCACGGCGATCGCGGCCGGCCCCTATGCCCGCGTCGACGGGGGGTGGACCAGAGACGAGCAGCAGGTCGCCCTCGGGGTGTTCGTCCGCCGCTCGCTCGTCGATCACCTCGAGGCCGACGAGATCCTCGAGGTCACCCGGCAGGGGCTCGACTTCTTCACCGACGCCTTCGCCTATCCCTATCCGTGGGGCAAGTACGACCAGGTCTTCGTCCCCGAGTACAACCTCGGTGCGATGGAGAATCCCGGTCTGGTCACCTTCACGGAGGGCTACCTCTCGCGCGGCGCCGCCACCGAGGCGCAGCGGGCGAGCCGGGCCAACACGATCCTCCACGAGATGGCGCACATGTGGTTCGGCGACCTCGTCACGATGACGTGGTGGGACGACCTCTGGCTCAAGGAGTCGTTCGCCGACTACATGGGCTCGCACGCCTCGGCGGTGGCCACCCGGTTCCACGACGCGTGGGTGACGTTCGCCATGCGTCGCAAGGCCTGGGCCTATCAGCAGGATCAGCTCCCCACGACCCACCCCATCGTCGCCGACATCCCCGACCTCGAGGCAGCGAAGCTGAACTTCGACGGCATCACCTACGCCAAGGGCGCTTCGGTGCTGAAGCAGCTGGTCGCCTTCGTAGGCGACGAGGCGTTCTTCGAGGGGGCTCGCCGGTACTTCGCCGCCAACGCCTTCGGCAACACCACTCTCGACGACTTCCTCGTCGAGCTCAGCGCGGTCTCCGGCCGGGACATGACCGACTGGGCGGCCGCCTGGCTGCAGACGACGGGCGTCTCGACGATCTGGACGGAGACCGACGCCGACGGAGGACACCACCTCGTGCAGGACGACGTCCGTCCGCACCGCCTGCGGATCGGGCTGTACGACCGCGTGGACGGCCGCATCGTGCGGCGGGAGCAGCGGGAGCTGGACCTGATCGGGGAGCGCGTGGACATCGACCTCCCCGAGGCCGATCTCGTGCTGCTCAACGACGACGACCTCACCTATGCGAAGGCGCGCCTCGACGAGCGGTCCCTCCGCACCGTCGAGGAGTCGCTGTCCGACATCGAGGACCCGCTCGCCCGGGCGCTCGTGTGGTCGTCGCTCTGGAACGCCACCCGTGACGGCGAACTCGACGCGGCTCGCTTCGTCGCGATCGTGCGGGCGCACGCGCCGCGGGAGTCGAACGGCGGTCTGCTGGCCGCAGCGCTCCTCGACGCCGCTTTCGCGCTGCGGCATTTCGTCCGCGACGACCGACGCGACGCGGAGCAGCGCGCCTGGACCGAGGCCACGTGGTCGACGCTGCAGCAGGCGGACGCCGGCAGCGACGCCCAGCTCTCCTGGGCGCGCGCGCTGGCGGCGGCCTCGGCTTTCGATGACATCCATCACGCCGAGGTCCGTGCCCTGCTCGACGGCGATGTGCCCGAAGGGCTCGTCGTGGATCCCGACCTGCGCTGGCAGCTCCTCACGGCCCTCGTGACGACCGGCCACGCCGATCTCGCGGACATCGCTGCGGAGGAGGAGCGGGACGACACCGGCGACGGACGCACCGCCGCCCGCCGCGCTCGCGCCTCCGTCCCCGACGCGGCGGTGCGCGCGTCCGCCTGGACGGCCGCGTGGGACGACCGGTCGCTCACCAACGACCACCTCGATGCCGAGATCGGGGGCTTCCGCGCCGGCGGCCGCCGCGAACTCATCGAGTCCTTCGACGAGGAGTACTTCGAGCGGATCGGGACCGCGTGGTCGGAGCGGAGCATCGAGATCGCTCGTCGCCTGGTGATCGGTCTGTTCCCCGCGCGGTCCTCGCTGGACCTGGTCGATGCCTGGCTGTCGGCCACCCCCGAGGCCCCGGCGGCGCTGCGACGACTCCTCATCGAGCAGCGCGACCACCTCGCGCGTGACCTGCGGGTGCGGGGCTCTCAGGGCTGACCGACAGCGATCCCGGCAGCGGTCAGCGCCTCAGGCTCTTCGCGATGGCCTTGCCCTCAGGGGACTCTGCCAGCGTGTCCCAGAGGTCTGCGGAGCTCAGCGACACGTACACCCCTGGCGCGCCCTGCTCGCCGCAGCCGTCCCCGTAGGACACGACGCCGATCTGGTAGGCGGTGTCGCGCGCCGGAGGTCGGCGGAAAAGCGGCCCGCCGCTGTCTCCCTGGCAGGAGTCCTTGCCGACGACGCCGGCACACATGTTCACTCCCGGGCGGAAGGAGTCGTAGCTGAGCTCGCACTCCTCCGTCGCGAGCATCGGCACCTGGACCTGACGGAGCCGGTCCGGGAAGTTCCCGAGAGCGGTGTCGGTGTTGCCCCAGCCGATGACCGTCGCCGACTGTCCAGGACGGAGGAGGGCGTCCGTCCCCTTGGTGGGCAGCTTCACGGGCACGATGCCCGAGACCGGGCGGTCGAGCGTCACGAAGGCGAGGTCGTAGGCCTCATCCCCCTGGAGGTACCGCGGGTGCACGACGACCGGGCCGCCGGCGTCCGCGCCGGCGAGACCGCGATCCTGACCCTGACTGCCGTCGGACAGCACGGTGCGGCCGACCGTCACCGTCACTCCGTCCACGTCGGGCACCGGGAGCCCGCTGAGGGGGTCGGCGCCCGTGACGCAATGCGCGGCGGTCATCACGACGCGCGGCGCCACCAGCGAGCCGCCACAGAAGGCCTCGCCGGCGAACTGGAGGGACGCCATGAACGGATAGGCGTCGTTCGGCACCGCCGTGCCTCCGATGATCCGCGAGCTGGCCCGTTCCTCGCGGTCGCCGAAATCGTCGTCCGCCCGTGCCGTCGCCGCCGTCGTGCCGACGAGGCCGGACGCGACGAGGGCGACGCCGGCGAGGGCGAGCCCGATCCTCTTCCTGCTCTGGTGAACTCCGGTCATCATCATGAGGACTGTTCCTTTGGTGACAGGTAACACGTTACGAGCGCCCAGTACAGCATCCGGTCACGACCGGAGCAAGAGTGCCCCGGTATCCTGGCCCGCAGTCAGGAGGCGCGGCCGGCCGCGTCCTCCACGGTCATGCCCATCACGGTCCGCACGATCCAGGGATGGGCGTGGTCATCGGCGATGTGGCTCATGCCGAGCTTCTCCGCCACGCCTCGTGACGCCTGGTTCTCGGGGTGGATGATGGCGGTGAGGAGTATCGGCGCGAACGTCTGCGCGACGAGGTCGACGCAGGCGCGCGCCGCCTCGGTCGCATAGCCGCGCCGCTGGCGGTCGGCGCGGACGTGATAGCCGACTTCGAGGACGGGGGAGTCGTTCACCGACTGCCAGGTGAGACCGCAGTCGCCGAGGAACTCCCCGTCGTGCGTCTCGATGATCCAGAGACCGTGGCCGTCCTCGCGGTAGCGCTGCTGCATGCGCGCGATCCACGCGGCGGCTTCGGTTCGCGACTTCGGCGCCGGGTAGTAGGCCATGACTTCCGGATCCCCGAGGAGCGCCGCCATCTCGTCGAGGTCGTCGGCGGTCATCTCCCGGAAGGCGAGCCGCGGCGTCGGGGCGGGCAGGAGGCGTCGCGGTGCGGTCACAGATCCACGGCGTCGCCGGGTTCGAGCACGAGGAACTCGCCGCCACCCTGCTCGGTCGCCCACTGCAGTCGCTGGCGGTGCATGTTCTTGCCGATCACGGACAGGGTCATGTCGTGCGTGCCGAACGCGCGGCGGGGCTTCACGGCGAGCACGTAGTCGATGGCTTCCCCGATCTTGAGCCACGGGGCTCCGAGCGGCGCGGCGAGGGTACCGACCTCGACGCCCTCGGGCACCGCATAGGAGTCGCCGGGGTAGTAGAACGTGTCGTTGACGAGCACGCCCACGTTGTCGATGGTCGGGATCGACGAGTGGATCACCGCGTGCGTGCCGCCGAAGAAGCGCAGGGTGAAGGCGCCGACCTCCACGGTGTCGCCGGGGGAGACGACGGTGACCTCGTAGCCCTCCGCCGCCTTCGCCACGCCCTCCGGTCCGAAGATGGGGGTGCCTGGGGCCGCGCGGAGGATCCGGTCGAGGTGCTCCGGCGTCCAGTGGTCGGGGTGCTCGTGCGTGAGCACGATGGCGACCAGTCCGCTGAGATCGTGCAGCGGGGCGGTGAAGGATCCCGGATCGATCAGGAGGGTGTCGTCGTTCTGGTCCAGGCGAAGGGTGGCATGTTCGAACTTGGTGACGCGCATGAGAAGAGTCAACTCCTTCCCGGGGTCTGCGGCAAACGGAAATCGGCGCGCCACGCCCGGGATCTGGGGTGAAGCGGCCTCGATTTGGCGCAGTGAGAATCGCCGTGGCATACTTGAACGGTTGTCGCGGAACGGAAAAGTTCCGCAAGACGGCCCCATCGTATAGCGGCCTAGTACGCCGCCCTCTCACGGCGGTAACGCGGGTTCGAATCCCGCTGGGGTCACACAACACGACGAAAGCCCTCCGGTTCTCCGGGGGGCTTTCGTCGTTCCCGACCGTGCGCGTCAGTCGTCCGCGCGCAGCGACAGGGTCCGGAACGCGCGGGCCTGGAGCGGCACGAGCATGAGCGTCATCATCGCGCCACCGGCCACGACGAACGGCACCCAGACGGCGGTGAGGGAGGCGAGTGCGCCGAAGCCCGCCATCGCGAGCGGCATCAGGCAGTCGTCGCCGAGCCGGGTGAGGGAGCCCATCCGACCGAGGAACGCGGTGTCCACCGTCGCGGCGAAGGTCGCGCTCAGCAGCACGGAGGCGTATCCCGCGGTGGCGCCGACCACAGCCGCGGCGACGGCCACCGTCCAGACGGGGCCGAACCCGAGCGCGACGATGCCCGCTCCCTGGACGAGGAGAGCGCCGAATCCGCTCCGCGCCTCGTGGCGCGGCCGCCATCTCGCGACCGCGGCCGCGCCCACGGCAGCACCGAGGCCGAGGAGGCCCTCGAACAGGCCGACTGCGGGAGCTCCCCATCCTTCGGTGTGCGCCCGCAGGGCGAGGCCGATGCCGACGGCCGGGCCGACCGCGAGGTTGAGCCCGGAGAGGGCGATGACGAGCGTGCGCGTCGTGGGGTTCGCCCCGAGGTGGGCGAACGCCGCGCCGATCGCGCGCAGGGACGACGTGCGCGGGGCCCGGGCGAGCCGGAACCGCGGGCGCAGGGCGATCGTCAGGAATCCGACGACGAGAGCGAAGGTCACCGCGTTCGCCGATGCGCTCCCTGCGAGACCGGCCTGGGCGACGAGCAGGCCGCCCAGAGCGGCGCCCCCCATCGTGCCCAGGCGTGATGCCGTCTGGATGACAGCCGCGTAGGAGGGGAGATCGTCCGTGCGCACCAGCTGTCGCCCGATGGTGCCGGCCGAGGGCTCGTAGAACGCGTCGCACACCCCGAACGCCACGGCGGCGGCGAGCAGGACGGGCACGGTCGGCGCCTGCGAGACCGTCCACACGGCAGCGGCGACGAGCACGCCCACACGCGCCGCGTTGCAGACCATCATCACCCGGCGGGCGTCGGCGCGGTCCGCGATGACTCCGCCGAAGAGCAGGACCAGGGCGCGCGGAATCGTGCCGGCGGCGACGATGAGTCCGGCGACGGCGGGGGAGGCGATCTGCACGGCCGTCCACGCCACCGCGATCGTCCACACGGCGTCGCCGGCATCGGACAGGGCCTTCACGCCGATCCACGCGTGCACCATCCGGTCGCGCCGGAACGGAGGAGGGGCCGAGAGCTCGAAGGGCGGGGTGAGTGCGGTCATCACAGTTCCGTGGGGAACGCGTGGGCGAAGAAGAACACGGGCGTGCGCTCCTGGCCGTCGTCCTCGTCGATCGATGCCTGCCAGTCCCGCAGCGCCTGCAGGACGCGTGCGGAGAGATCGCGCAGCTCGTCCGGGGTCGCCCAGGCGGTGGCCTCCGTGTTGGAGGCGTCGTAGTCAGCCACGGCGGGATCGCCTCGTCGGCGATGCCAGCGCTGCAGACGATCGATCTGCATACGGATGCCCTGGCGTTGTGCCTCCCTGGCGAGGAGCGCATCGGCGGGGGAGTCGGCGAAGTCCTCCACCGACCAAGTGAGGCCGCGTCGTGCGACGGTCCACCAGCTCGTGCGCCGATCGCCGGTCGGGTCGGGGGCACGCGCGACGATCCCGGCGCGCTCCAGCATCCGGAGGTGATGGCTGATGCTGCCGACCTGGCTGTCGAGCGCGCGGGCGATCGCCGTCACCTGCGACGTGCCGTAGAGCAGGAGGTGGTCGTAGATGCGACGCCGCAGCGGATGGTGCACGGCGGTGATCACGGAGATGTCTTCCACGCCCCGAAGGCTATGCAGCGGTTCGGAGACGCACAAGACTTCTTGTATACCGCGGAAAGTCGGGTTAGTCCTCCGCGCGGGGCTCAGCGGACGCGGCCCTCCGGCGCCGTCGGCCGCGGCGGACGAGCCAGACGACCAGGACGACGACAGCGGCCACCGCGAGCCAGGGGAGGAGGAAGCCGAACGCGATCACCAGGGCGTTGAGCGAGACGACCAGACCATTCCATCCGGCCCGCAACCCGTCGCCGAAGCCCGCGGGGTCCGCTGCGGCCGGAGCGTCCGCCCGCGACAGCTCCACCGTGAGGGACGACAGGGCCACCTGATCCTCCAGTGCGGCGAGCTGCTGTTCGTACGACTCGAGCTGCGCCTGGCGATCGGTGAGTGCGACCTCGGCCTCGATGAGATCGGCGACCGAGCCCGACTGGCTCATGAGCTCCGTGAGCCGCTGCACCGAGGCGCGGGTCGACTCCACGCGGGCGCGGAGATCGATCGCGGTGGCGGTGACGTCCTGCTTCGTGACGGAGGACGACAGGACCTCCCCGGTGTCGCCGAGGGCGGCGATCACCGTGGTCAGGTCGTCGGCGGGGACGCGGACCGTGATCCAGCCGTACCCGGAATCCGCAGGGACCCGCTCGGCGGGAGCATCCGTCGCGAGCGCCTTACCGACCTCGGTGCTCTCGACGTAGCCGCCGTGTTCGACAGCGAGGTCGCCGATGGCGGCGGCGGCATCGGCGATGTCCTTCACCCGCAGAGAAGCCTGGGCCGTGGCGACGATCTCCCTGGCATCCTCGGCGGATGCCGCCGCGTCCGATCCGACGGCCCCAGGGAGGGTCGCCCCTTCGACGGCCCGGTCCGGCACGGCCGAGCCCGCCTCGTCGGTCGACCAGCCCACGACGCCGTCCGCGGTGGATACGGACGAGCCGCCGCCTCCCACGGCACCGAGGATCGGCGGCGTCACCAGGACCCCGACGACGAAGGCCGCCGCGATCCCGCCGGCCGTGAGCCACCGGCGTCGACGTCTCCTGGCGCGCTCTGCGCGCGGCGGAACCGGCGGCCGCTCACCCTGGATCTCGCTGAAGACGGCGTCCTCGATCCGCGCGACGGTCGCGTCGGACACGGGCGGGAGGCTCTGCTGCGGGGTCTGGTCGTTCATGCGTCCCTCACTTCCTTGACGGCGCCGCGCAGCTGGGTGCGCACGCGCGAGAGACGGTTCCGGACGACGGCGTGCGTCACGCCGAGCTCGTCGGCGGCGGCCTGATAGGCGTAGCCCTCGGACGCGCACAGCCGGAAGATCTCCCGGTCGAGCTCGTTCAGGGTGCCCACCTCCGCGGCGATCCGCGCGGCGAGCGCCGCCGTGATCACCTGGTCCTCGACGCTGACGACGTCGGGGAGCTGGTCGTCGGCCGCGTCCGTCGTGTGCGCCTGGTCGCGGCGCCGCTGACGCAGACGGTTCGCCGCTTGGAAGCGGCAGATCGTCGCGAGCCAGGGGAGGATCGATTCTCCCTGCAGCTCCAGGCCCGGAAGCTTGCGCCAGGCGACCACGAAGGTCTCCTGCGTCACATCCTCCGCGTCGGCGGCGGCGCCGAGGATGCCGTGGGCGATCCAGTACACGGGGCGCACGTGGGCGCGGTACAGCGCGCGGAAGGCGCTCTGGTCGCCGGCCGCCGCCTGGGCGGCCCAGCGCTGGTCACTCGTCTGTCCGGGCATCCTGGTTCCGTTCGGTGTCTCTCCCTGGAGAGTGTCGGCGGATGTCCCATCGTCTCAGCACGGATGCGGATCCGCCGTCGTGTGTCGACTTCCTCGTCCCGATGACCCCCGCCTCCGGTAGCATGGCCCGGGCGAGAGGGAGTATCCCGAATCCGCGCGTAACGTCATCACGAGCACCGACATCGCTGCTCCGGGCGCGCGCCGCACATCTGCGGGGGAGAGACTTTCGACTCATTCCCGACCCCTCGCGAAAGGTGCACAGCGCCCGTGGACATCCCCGTCTGGTTCGAGATCACCTCGATGGTCGTCCTCACGATCATCCTGATCGGCGACCTGCTCCTCATCCGGCTGCGCCCGCACATCCCCTCCACCAAGGAGTCGACCCTCTGGGTCGTGTTCTATGTGGGCCTCGCCCTGCTCTTCGCGGTGCTGCTGGGGACCGTGGGCGGATGGCGGAACGCCGGGGACTTCATCACCGGGTGGGCGCTGGAGTACAGCCTCTCCGTCGACAATCTCTTCGTCTTCGTGCTGATCATGGCGCAGTTCGCGGTGCCGCGACGTCTGCAGCAGCAGGTGCTGATGGTCGGGATCATCATCGCGCTGGTCCTGCGCGGGCTGTTCATCCTCGTCGGCGTGACGATCATCGAGAACTTCTCGCCGATCTTCTACCTGTTCGGCGCCTTCCTCGTCTACACGGCCATCCGGCAGGCGATGCCGGAAGGCGAGCACGAGGACGACGTCAAGCGCGAGAACTTCATCGTCCGGCTGCTCCGCCGCCGGATCGACATCAGCGAGACCTACGACGGCTCGAAGATCCGCACGACCGTCGACGGGAAGCGGATGTGGACGCCGATGATCATCGTGTTCATCACGATCGGCGTCACCGACCTCATCTTCGCGATCGACTCGATCCCCGCGATCTTCGAGATCACGACCAACGGCTTCCTCGTCTTCGCCGCCAACATCTTCGCTCTCATGGGGCTGCGCCAGCTCTACTTCCTCCTCGGCGACCTCCTGGACCGCCTCCGCTACCTGCACTACGGCATCGCCGTGATCCTCGGGTTCATCGGCATCAAGCTGATCCTGCATGCGCTGCACGTCAACGAGCTCCCGTTCATCAACGGCGGCGAGCACGTGGAATGGGTGCCGGACATCGACAACATGGTGTCGCTCGCCGTGATCCTCGTGTCGATGACGGTCGCGACGATCGCGAGCCTGATCGCCTCGTCCCGGGAGAAGCGCGCCGAGAAGCGCACCATCCCGGTCGGCGACTGAGTCCGCGCGGAGCGGGTCAGAACGCCTGCAGATTCGCCTGCAGACCGCCGTCCGCGTAGTCGCGACGGAGGAGCCCGCGGCGGCGGAGGATCGGCACCAGCTCGTCGAGGGTGCGGTGCAGGGTCACGGGATGGAAGTCGCCCCAGAGGAGCACGCCGTCGTTGCCCCACTCGCCGAGTTCCTCGACGAGATCGGCGAACTCCTCCGCGGTACCCACGAACCCGCTGCGGTCGCGCAGCCGGCCGGTGCGGGCGAGTGCGGTGAGGTGCGCGCGGAGCGGGGCGTCCTCGCCCCGATCGCCGATCAGGCGCTGGATGCTGCCGCGGGAGACGTGCGCTCCGAAGATCGACGTGTCGAGGGGGCGGTCCAGATCGAGGGTCGTGAGATCGGTCTCCAGATCACTCGACTGCTTCCGGGCGATCTGCGCGAGTGCGGCGTCGTCCGGGTGTGCGGAGGCGGCCACGATCCGGTCGGCCTCCTCGGCGGACGCCGTGATCACGGGCTGGATCGCGAAGAGGATCTTGACGTCCTCGGCCCGGCGTCCGCAGGCGAGAGCCGCGTCGTGCACCCGCTGCCGGTACTCCCGCACCGCCTTCTCGTGCAGGGGAGCGAGGGCCAGCTGGACGTCGGAGTTCGCCCCCGCGAACGCCAGGCCGCGTCCGGAGCCGCCGGGGGAGACGATGGCCGGCTCGCCGTCCGTGAAGGGCAGGGCGTTCAGAGGGCCGTCGAAGTCGTAGTGGGCGCCGCGGTGCTGCACCGGACGCATGCGCGTGCCGTCCGCGTAGACCCCGGAGACGGGATCGGCGACCAGCGCACCGTCGTCCCAGCTCCGCCAGAGCGCGCGGATGCCGGCGAGCCATTCCTCGGCACGGTCGTACGCCTCGTCATGGCCGAGTTGCGGGGCCGCCGAGAAGTGCCGGGCGCTGCCGGTGTCGGTGACCACGTTGAGACCGAGCCGGTGCCCGCTCAGGTGCTGCAGGGTCGCGAACTGCCGGGCCGAGGTGTAGGGCAGCGAGGCCGCGGGGTTCACGGTGGGCACCACCCCGAGATGACGGGTCGCCTGGAAGAGGTACGGTGCGAGCAGCAGGGGATCGTGCTTCGGGCCGCCGAACGCATGACGCACACGCAGGTCGATCGTGTCCGCCGAGCCGAGCGAGGGGCTGTCCTCGATGATCACGAGGTCGAAACCGGCCTGCTCCAGGGTGCGGGCGGCTTCCTGGTAGACCTCCGGCCGCGTCCAGTCGTAGTCCCAGTCCAGGGACGGATATCCCCACCCCTGAGGACCGAAGCCCCGGGCGAGGAACCACCCGAAGTGCTGCAGGCGGCTCATGCCACCGTCTCCCTGACGCTCTCGAGCACCCGCGCGAGGTCGCCGATCAGGTCGTCGACATCCTCGATGCCGATCGACAGCCGCAGCGTGCCGGGGCCGACGCCGAGGATCCGACGCTCCTCGTCGGTGCGCTGCGCGTGGCTGGTCGTGCCGGGGTGCAGCACGAGCGACCGCACGTCGCCGATGTGCGTCATGTGGGTGAACACGGACACCTCCTCCACGAAGCGACGGGCCGCGGGGAGACCGCCGCGCAGCGTGAAGGTGAAGATGGAGCCGAACCCGCCGTCGAGGTAGCGCAGCGCGGTCTCGTGGTGAGGATGCGAGGGGAGGCCGACGTAGTCCACGCTCTCCACGGCGTCGTGTGCGGCCAGCCAGCGTGCGACGGCGAGGGCGTTCTGCGACTGGCGCTCCACACGCAGGCTGAGCGTCTCGGTGCCCTGGCCGATGAGGAACGCGTTGAGGGGCGAGGGCGAGGCACCGAACCGCGGAGCCACCGACTCCCTGGCGTACCCGATGCGCGCGCGGCCGCCGTGCCGGGCGAAGACGCTGGGTGCGCCGCCCCGCCCCGGCAGCACGAGGTGCGGGGCGTTGTGCCCGGCGCGCTCCGCATCGAACCGGCCGTCGTCGATCACCACGCCGCCGAGCACAGCGCCCTGGCCCGCGAGGAACTTCGACGCGGAGTGCACCACGATCGCCGCGCCGAGCTCCAGCGGTCGGAGGAGGGCGGGCGTGGCCAGGGTGTTGTCGACGATCAGGGGGATGGCGATCTCGTCGGCCACGGCGCTCACGGCCGCCACGTCGAGCACGTCGTTGCGGGCGTTGGCGAGCGACTCCGCGAACAGCGCCCTGGTCGTCGGGCGTACGGCCTCCCGCCAGGCATCCGGGTCGGCGATGTCGTCCACGAACGTCGTCTCGATGCCGAGTCGGGCAAGGTTGTCCAGGAACAGCCCGCGGGTGCCCTCGTAGATGTGGGTCGAGGAGACGATGTGGTCGCCCGCCCCCACGACCGAGAGCAGAGCGGTGGTCACCGCGGCCTGTCCGCTGGCCACGAGCACGGCGTCGGCACCGGACTCCAGGCTCGCGAGCTGCCGCTCCACCGCGTGCACCGTGGGGTTGCCGGTGCGCGTGTACCCGAATCCGGTGCCGGTGCCGAAGTGGTCGGCGGCGTGATCGAAGTCGTCGAACTCGAACCCGGCCGTCAGGTAGATCGGCGTCACACGGGAGGCGGCAGCGGCTCGGCCTCTCGCGGCGTGGACGGCGCGGGTGGCGAAGCGGGCGGTCTCGACGGTCATGCGGGGGCCTCTCGGTCGATCGGGTGAGCAACAGAGTGTCACGGCGTGTCTCGGCGTGTCCGAGCGGTGGTAACCTGACGTCATGCGGACCGTGCTCCTTCTTAGCGGCCGCGGCGAGACCTCGATCTGAGCCCCTCCTCGTCGCGGAGTCCATCGTGGGCCGAACCGCCATCCACAGGAGACACGCCATGACCACCACCGCCGGTGCGGATTCCGCACGCCCCAGGACGCTCGCCGAGAAGGTCTGGGACGACCACCTCGTCGTCAAGGGCGAGGACGGCCAGCCCGACCTCATCTACATCGACCTGCACCTCGTGCACGAGGTCACCAGCCCGCAGGCCTTCGACGGCCTCCGCAGCGAGGGACGGCCGCTCCGCCGGCTCGACCTGACCATCGCCACGGAGGACCACAACACGCCGACGTGGGAGATCGACAAGCCCATCGCCGACCTGACCAGCCGCACGCAGATCGAGACGCTGCGCCGCAACGCCGCCGAGTTCGGCGTGCGTCTGCACTCACTGGGGGACGCGGAGCAGGGGATCGTCCACGTCGTCGGCCCGCAGCTCGGCCTCACCATGCCCGGGATCACCGTGGTCTGCGGCGACTCGCACACGTCCACGCACGGCGCGTTCGGCGCGATGGCGTTCGGCATCGGCACCAGCGAGGTCGAGCACGTCATGGCGACCCAGACGCTGCCGCTGAAGCCGTTCAAGACGATGGCCATCAACGTCGAGGGCACGCTGCGTCCCGGCGTCACGGCGAAGGACATCATCCTCGCCGTGATCGCCAAGATCGGCACCGGCGGCGGTCAGGGCTACGTGCTCGAGTACCGCGGCAGCGCGATCCGCGCGCTCTCCATGGAGGGCCGCATGACGATCTGCAACATGTCGATCGAGGCGGGCGCCCGCGCCGGCATGGTGGCTCCGGACGAGACGACGTTCGCCTACCTCGAGGGGCGTCCGCACGCGCCGAAGGGCCAGGACTGGGACGACGCGGTCGCCTACTGGCGCACGCTGCCGACCGACGAGGGCGCCACCTTCGATGCCGAGGTCTTCATCGACGCCGACGAGCTGGAGCCGTTCGTGACGTGGGGGACGAACCCCGGCCAGGGCAGCTCGCTCTCCGCCTCGGTGCCGAACCCGGCGGAGATCGCCGACCCGAACGAGCGGGCCGCCGCCGAGCGAGCGCTGGAGTACATGGACCTGACGCCGGGCACGCCCCTGAAGGAGGTGCCGGTCGACGCGGTGTTCATGGGCTCGTGCACGAACAGCCGCATCGAGGACCTCCGGGCCTTCGCCTCCATCATCCAGGGCAAGAAGAAGGCCGACGGCGTCCGGGTGATGGTCGTTCCCGGCTCCGCCCGCGTGCGACTGGAGGCCGAGGCCGAGGGCCTGGATCAGGTCATCAAGGACTTCGGGGCGGAGTGGCGCTTCGCAGGATGCTCGATGTGCCTGGGCATGAACCCCGATCAGCTCGCCCCGGGGGAGCGCTGCGCCTCCACCTCGAACCGCAACTTCGAAGGGCGCCAGGGCAAGGGCGGCCGCACGCACCTCGTGTCGCCGCTCGTCGCGGCGGCGACCGCCATCCGCGGCACCCTGTCCAGCCCGAGCGATCTGGAGGCCTGACCATGGAGAAGTTCACCACCCACACGGGCATCGCCGCGCCGCTGAAGCGGTCGAACGTCGACACCGACCAGATCATCCCCGCGGTGTTCCTCAAGCGTGTCACCAAGACGGGCTTCGAGGACGCGCTGTTCCACGGTTGGCGGCAGGACCCCGCCTTCGTGCTCAACCAGGCGCCGTATCAGGGGGCGTCCGTCCTCGTCGCCGGGCCCGACTTCGGCACCGGTTCCAGCCGTGAGCACGCCGTCTGGGCGCTTCGCGACTTCGGCTTCAAGGTCGTGCTGAGCCCGCGGTTCGCCGACATCTTCCGCGGCAACGCGGGCAAGCAGGGCCTCCTCGCGGCGACCATCTCCGAGGCGGATCTGGAGCGGTTCTGGGCGATCATGGACGCCGATCCCGGCGCGCGCATGACGGTCGACCTCGAGGCGCGCACCGCCGCCATCGGCGACCCCACCGGAGGCGCGGAGGCCCGCTTCCAGGCCGACATCGGGATCGACGATTACACTAGATGGCGGCTCCTCGAAGGGCTCGATGACATCGGGCTCACGCTGCGCAACGAAGACAAGATCGCGCAGTTCGAGGCCCGTCGCGAGTCGTGGCGGCCGCGGACCCTCCCCGTCCAGTGAGACGGAGGGGGCGGGGGAGCCAGGGGTAACCCCGCCCCCGATGAATGAAGTGAGGCCCCGAATGACGACACCCGTGCGCGACGCTCTCTCCGACGACGTCCCCGCGCTGACCGGAGACGTCCTCGCCATCCGCGGAGGTCGTCCGCTGCGCGGACGGGTCGACGTGAAGGGCGCGAAGAACCTCGCCACCAAGGCGATGGTCGCGTCCCTGCTCGGGGAGACCACGAGCGTCCTGCGCGACGTGCCGGCCATCAGCGACGTCGCCGTGGTGCGTTCGCTGCTCGAGGTGCACGGCGTCCGCGTGTCGGAGGGCGACGAGCCCGGCTCCCTGGTGTTCGACCCCAGCGACGTCGAGTCGGCCCACTTCGAGGAGATCGACGCCCACGCGGGCGCCTCCCGGATCCCGATCCTGTTCTGCGGCCCGCTGCTGCACCGCCTCGGCCAGGCCTTCATCCCCGACCTCGGCGGGTGCCGCATCGGGGACCGTCCGATCGACTTCCACCTGGACGCGCTGCGCAAGTTCGGCGCGATCGTCGAGAAGCTCCCCAGCGGCATCCGCCTCTCCACGGGAGGAACCCGTCTGCACGGGGCGAACATCCACCTCCCGTACCCGAGCGTCGGCGCGACCGAGCAGGTGCTGCTGACCGCCGTCCGCGCCGAGGGCGTCACGGAGCTGCGCAACGCGGCGATCGAGCCCGAGATCATGGACCTGATCGCCGTCCTGCAGAAGATGGGCGCGATCATCTCCTACGAGCCGAACCGCGTCATCCTCATCGAGGGCGTCGAGAAGCTCCGTGGCTACGACCACCGGTCGATCTTCGACCGCAACGAGGCGGCCTCGTGGGCCTCGGCCGCTCTGGCCACGGACGGCGAGATCTTCGTCGGCGGCGCCAAGCAGCAGGAGATGCTCACCTTCCTCAACGTCTTCCGCAAGGCGGGCGGCTGGTTCGACATCCAGGAGGACGGCATCCTCTTCCGCCGCGACGGCGACATCAAGCCGGTCGTGATCGAGACCGACGTGCACCCGGGCTTCATGACCGACTGGCAGCAGCCGCTCGTGGTCGCCCTCACCCAGGCGCACGGCCGCTCGGTCGTGCACGAGACCGTGTACGAGAACCGGATGGGCTTCACCGAGGCACTGGTCAAGATGGGGGCCGACATAGTCGTGCATCCGCGCGGCCTGCAGGACGGCCCGCGGCGCGTCCCGCGTCGTGACCTGGAGCAGGCTGCCGTCATCACCGGTCCCACGCCCCTGCACGGCGCCGACATCGTGGTGCCCGACCTGCGCGGCGGCTACAGCCACGTGATCGCGGCGCTGACGGCCACCGGCGAGTCGAAGGTGTCGGGCGTCGACATCCTGAGTCGCGGATACGAGAAGTTCCTCGCCAAGCTCGACGCGCTCGGCGCCGACTTCGACGTCCTCCGGTGAGCCCGATGGCTTCCCGGTCGCCGGAGAAGACACGGCCGAGCGTGTTCTGGCCGCTCGCGGCGATCGTCGTCCCGCTGGTGTCGCTGATTGCGAAGGTTCGCATCATCGGGGCGGAGAAGCTCCCGCGAGAGGGTGCTTTCGTCCTCGCGCCGAACCACTACTCGGAGTTCGATCCGCTGATCGTCGCCTTGGCGGTCTGGCGGATCGGGCGCGCTCCGCGGTTCATGGCCAAGGAGAGCCTCTTCCGCGTGCCCGTGCTCGGGTGGTTCCTGCGCAAGACGGGGATGATCCCGGTCGCACGCACCTCGTCGGCGTCGTCCGCGAAGCAGACGATGGCCCAGTCGGCAGCTCTCGTGGAGCACGGCCGCGGCGTGATCGTGTACCCGGAGGGCACGCTCACCCGTGACCCCGACATGTGGCCGATGCGCGGCAAGTCGGGGGCGGTGCGGCTCGCCCTCGCCGACGGCATCCCGCTGATCCCGATGGCTCAGTGGGGGACCCAGGCGATCATGGGGCGCTACCAGAAGGGGCTCAGCCTCTGGCCGCTCCGGAAGCCCGTCACCGTCATCGTCGGCGACCCCGTCGACGTCTCCGATCTCCGCGGCCGCGCGGGTGAGCCGGCGGCTCTCACGGAGGCCACCAACCGACTCATGAACGCGATCACCGCGCTGCTGGAGCAGGTGCGCGGCGAGAAGGCCCCCGCGGAGCGCTGGAACCCGGCGAGCCACGGCCAGAAGGAGACCGGACGCCTTGACCCCTAAGAGAACCGTGCCGGCCGGACCCCGCGTCGCCGTGATCGGCGCCGGCAGCTGGGGAACGACGTTCGGCAAGATCCTCGCCGACGGCGGCGCCCACGTGACGATGTGGGCACGCCGGGCCGAGCTCGCGCATGAGATCGACGAGGCGAAGCGCAACTCGCGTTACCTGCCGGGCATCAACCTGCCTCGCACGATGGCGGCCACGCACGAGCTGGCGACCGCGCTCGACGGCGTCGACCAGGTGTACCTGTCCGTGCCGAGCCAGTCGCTGCGGGAGAACCTCAAGGCGCTACGCCCGCTGATCGTCTCAGGCGACGCCAAGATCGTCAGCCTCATGAAGGGCGTCGAGCGGGGCACCGGCCTGCGCATGAGCCAGGTCATCCAGCAGGAGCTGCAGTGCGATCCCGACCGGATCGCCGTGGCCTCCGGACCGAATCTCGCCCTGGAGATCGCGCGGGAGCAGCCGACCGCGGCCGTGATCTCGTCGCGCAGCCAGGAGACCGCGGACGTCGTGGCCCGGGCCGCGCGCAACTCCTACTTCCGGACGTTCGTGAACACGGATGTCATCGGCACGGAGTTCGGCGGAGTGCTCAAGAACCTCATCGCCGTCGCCATCGGCATCGTCGACGGCGTCGGCTACGGCGAGAACACCAAGGCATCCATCATCACCCGCGGCCTCGTCGAGATGACCGACTTCGCGGTCGCGAACGGCGCCCAGCCGGAGACCCTGCAGGGACTGGCCGGTCTCGGCGACCTCATCGCGACCTGCCAGTCGCCCCTGAGCCGCAACAACACCGCCGGGCGGCTGCTCGGGCAGGGCTACAGCTTCCAGGACGTCGTGAAGCAGATGCAGCAGACGGCCGAGGGGCTCGCCTCGGTCGCGCCGGTGCTGCAGCTCGCCCGCGAAGCCGATGTGCACATGCCGATCGTCGAGCAGGTGAAGATGGTGCTCGACGGCAAGATGGATCCCCGGGACATCGCCCCGCATCTCACGACGGACGACGACACCCCGCAGGGGGAGAGGACCAACCATGGACAAGCAGACGGTGGTGGTGCTCTTCGGAGGGCGCTCCAGCGAGCATTCGATCAGTTCCGCAACGGCGGGGGGAGTGCTGGGCGCGATCGATCGTGACCGGTATGCCGTGATCCCGGTGGGGATCACCCGCGAGGGTGCCTTCGTCCTCGAGGACGACGACCCGGCGAAGTTCCCGCTCGACGCCGCCCATCTCCCGGAGGTCGTCGACAACGGCACCCGGGTGCTCTGGCCGGAGCCCGGGGGCGACCGCACCCTGCGGGTGGTGCATCCGGGCGGCGAGACCGAGGGACTCGGCGAGATCGACGTCGTGCTGCCGATCCTGCACGGACCGCACGGCGAGGACGGCACGATCCAGGGCTACTTCGACACGCTCGAGGTGCCCTACGCCGGTGGCGGCGTGCTCGACTCGGCGCTGTGCATGGATAAGCACTTCATGAAGATCGCCCTGCAGGCCGCCGGGATCGCGGTGGCGCCGGGTGTGACCGTGCGCCGTCGTGACTGGGACGCCGACCCCGATGCCCTCCGCGCCCGCGCCGCCGACTTCGGCCTGCCCGTCTTCGTCAAGCCCGCTCGCGCCGGGTCGAGCGTCGGCGTCTCGAAGGTGTCGGCGCCGGAGGAACTCGACGCCGCCCTCGCCATCGCCTTCGCCGAGGACGACAAGGTGCTCATCGAGGCCGGTGTCACCGGCCGGGAGATCGAGGTGGCCGTCCTCGAGACGGCCGACGGCGTCCGCACCTCCCTCCCCGGCGAGATCGTGCTGACCGACCGCGGCTTCTACGACTTCGAGGGGAAGTACCTCGGCGGCGACGGCGTCGATGTGGTGTGCCCGGCGGAGCTGACCGAGGCGGAGGTGGCCGCCGTTCAGGAGGCCGGCGTCCGGGCCTTCCAGGCTGTCGACGGTCGCGGCCTCGCCCGGGTGGACATGTTCCTCACCCCGACCGGCGAGCTCGTCGTGAACGAGCTCAACACCATGCCTGGATTCACGCCCATCTCGATGTTCCCGAAGTGCTGGGTGGCATCGGGACTGAGCTACGGCGACCTCATCACCGAGCTCGTCGAGGCGGGCCTGCGCCGCTGACGGCGTGGTTCCCCGCGCGTGCTCAGCCCGCGGGGAACTCCACCCGGTCGGTGCACTGCGCGGTCGCCGGGGCGAGACCGGACTGGATGTTCGACGACAGGCTGTCGACGATCGACTGGAAGTCGACCTGCTCGCCGCGGCGGATGATCACCTCGATGGCCGGTTCGCGACCGTAGGTGACGAGGCGCTGGCGCTCCTCCTCCTGCTCCAGGACGAGCCAGTCGACGCCGCCGAGGGTGGTGCAGACCAGATCGGACGGGGCGGGCGGCTCCACGCCGCATCGCAGGACGACCGTGGGGTCTCCCCAGGCGCCCGTGGCCTGCGCGTCGGTCCACACGCGCTCGTACCCGCCGACGGTGTCCGGCAGGAGCACGGAGACGTTCGCGCAGGCGGGGTCGTTCGCGTCGGCGGCCGGCTCCAGGTGCACGGTCGTGGAGCATCCGGCGAGTCCGGCGGCGAGGGCGATCGCCCCCGCGACGGCAGCGAGGCGGCGGGAACGAAGCATGTATCCAGGCTACCTTTGACGACATGCCCTCCCGACCCGACTCCGACGATCCGCGCCTGGGAGATCTCTCGGAGGGTCGCATCCTCCGCGCCATCCTCCAGCGCACCGCGCCGGGCGCGCACACGCTCCTCGGTCCCGGTGACGATGCCGCCGTGATCGCCGCCCCCTCGGCATCGGTCGTCGCGACGACGGACACGCTCGTGCACGGGCCCGACTTCCGGCTCGCCTGGACGAGCGGGTACGACCTCGGCTGGAAGGCGGCGGCGGTCAACCTCGCCGACATCGCCGCGATGGGCGCACGCCCGACCGCACTGCTCGTGGCTCTGGCCGTGCCGCGCGACCTCCGGCTGTCCTTCGTGGAGCGCCTGGCCGACGGCTTCCGCGAGGCCTGCGCGGCGCTCGCCCCCGGGTGCGCGGTGGTCGGCGGGGATCTCACGGTGTCCGAGGTGCTCACGGTCGCTGTGACGGCTCTGGGCGACCTCGAAGGCCGCCCCCCGGTGACCAGGGCGGGGGCGCGACCGGGCGATGTCGTCGCCGTCGCCGGAGAACTGGGTCACGCCGCACACGGGCTTGCCGTGCTGTTCGGACGCTTCCGAGACGGCGAGACGCCGGTCCCGGTCGATCCCGCGGCTCTCGCACCCGGGGAGAGCGCTGCGGTCGCCGCGCAGCTGCGGCCGTCGCCGCCCATCGGCCTCGGCGTCGTCGCAGCCGCGGCCGGCGCGACCGCGATGATGGACGTCTCGGACGGCCTCGCCCTCGATGCGCGGCGCCTCGCGGAGGCCTCCGGCGTCACCCTCGCGCTGGACGGCGCCGCGCTCGGCGCGAGTCCGCAGCGGGCGCTCGCGGGCGGCGAGGACCATGCGCTGCTCGCGACGTTCCCCGACGGCGTGCTGCCGCCGGGCTTCCGTGCGATCGGCGTCGTGCGTCCGCGCGGCGAGGAGGACCTGCTCTGCGACGACGGTCCCGTGGACGTCAGCGGCTGGGACCCCTACCGGGACTGGGACTCCGTCTCGGGCTGAACGTCCGCCGACGCGGCGTCCTGCGGGCCGGGCTCCGCCCACCACAGGGTCGTGTCGCCGTAGGTCTTCTCCCGGAACACCCGGAGCCCGGCCGCCGCGAAGTCGGGGGCGGTGGAGCGCCGGGCTCGTTCGACGACCACCACGGCATCGTCGCTGAGCAGCGGAGCGAGGGCGGCGAGGTCGCCGTCCATCGCCTCATCGTCGATGTCGTACGGCGGATCCGTGAACACGAGGTCGTAGGGCCCGGACGCGCGGCCGAGGAACGCCCGGACCGTCGCCTCCTGCACCCGTGCGGTCGCGGCACCGGAGACCTTCGCGACGGCCGCGGCGTTGCGCCGCACGACGGCGGCGGCCTGCCGACCCCGCTCGACGAGGTCGGCGCTCCGGGCGCCTCGGCTCAGGGCCTCGAGCCCGAGCGCCCCCGAGCCCGCGTAGAGGTCGAGCACGCGGGCGTCCGCGATCGCGTCGAGCGACTCCAGGGCGCCGAACAGGGATTCGCGCACGCGGTCACTCGTGGGCCTGGTCCCGGCGCCGGGGACGTCGAGCCGGGTGCCGCGTGCCGTTCCGGCGATGATCCTCGTCACCCGTTCACGATACGACAGGCCGCGGACGGTCGTGTCCGTGCGGTTCCCTAGACTCGGAGCATGTCGCTCACGCTCGATTCCTCGCTCGAGGAGGCCCTCGGCGCGGCGTCGGCCAAGACGCTCGACCGCGCCTTCGGCATGAAGACCGTCGGCGACCTGCTCGCGCACTACCCACGCCGGTACGCCGACCCGGGGGAGCTCACCCCCATCCGCGACCTCCCGATCGGGGAGACCGTCACGATCGTCGCCGAAGTCCTCTCGTCGAGCTTCCGCCGGATGCGCAATCGACCGGGGGCCATGGTCGACGTCGTCATCGGCGACGGCGTCGGTCGCATGTCGCTGACTTTCTTCGCGAAGAACGTCGGCGCGGCGGAGTGGCGCTCCAAGGACCTGGCGGTCGGGCGGCGTGGTGTGTTCTCCGGCAAGGTCGGCGAGTTCAACGGCATGACCCAGTTCGCCCACCCGGAGTACGAGCTGTTCGACGACGAGGACGCGGCGCGCCGGCGGGCGGATGCGAGGGCGGCGGTCCCGATCCCGATCTATCCGGCCACCTCCGCGATCCAGACGTGGCAGATCGCCCGGCTCGTCGGGCGCGTCCTCGACGACCTGTCGTCGGTCCCCGACCCGCTGACCCCGGAGATTCGCACCCGCGAAGAGCTGCTGACGGCGCGGGAAGCCCTGGAGGCGATCCACCGCCCGCGCTCCCGCAACGAGATCGATCCCGCGGTGCGCACGCTGCGCATGCACGAGGCGCTCACGCTCCAGACGGCCCTCCTCCAGCAGCGCGACGCGGTGCGCGCCCTGGCCGCCACCTCGCGGCCGGCGGCGCCCGGCGGGCTGCTGGAGCGCTTCGACGCCGCCCTGCCCTACACGCTCACGCCGGATCAGCAGACCGTCGGCGCCCAGATCGCAGACGATCTCGTCGGCTCCTGGCCGATGAACCGGCTCGTGCAGGGCGAGGTCGGTTCGGGAAAGACGCTGGTGGCCCTGCGGGCGATGCTGCAGGTCGCCGAGAGCGGGGGGCAGGCGGCCCTGATCGCCCCGACGGAAGTCCTCGCGGCGCAACATCTGCGTTCGATCACGAAGATGCTCGGCCCGCAGCTCGCCCCGCTGCTGATGCCGACGCTGCTCACCGGGCAGATGCCGGCGGCGGATCGCCGCAAGGCCGCGCTGCGCGTCGCCTCCGGCCAGGCGCTGATCGTGGTCGGCACCCACGCGCTCCTCGGGGAGAAGACCACGTTCGCCGATCTCGGTCTCGTCGTGGTCGACGAGCAGCACCGCTTCGGAGTCGAGCAGCGGGAGGCGCTGCGGGCGAAGGGGTCAAGCCCGCACGCGCTCGTCCTCACCGCGACCCCGATCCCGCGGACGGTCGCGATGACGGTCTTCGGCGACCTCGACACCTCGGTCATCCGCACGATGCCGGCGGGGCGCGCCGGCATCGAGTCGTACGTCGCGCCGTTGGCCGAGCACCCGGGCTGGTTCAACCGGGTGTGGGAACGGGCGGCGGAGGAGATCGCGCAGGGTCGGCAGGTGTTCGCCGTCTGCGCGGCCATCGACACCGCGGCGAAGACGGCCGAGTCGGGGGAGCAGGCGCTGCTCGCCCCGGAGGGCGGCAAAGGCCCTCGGTGGGGTGTCGTGCAGCTCGACGAGGCGCTGGCCACGCATCCGACCCTCGGCGGTCTGCGACGTGCGGTGCTCCACGGGAAGATGCCCTCGGAGGAGAAGGACGCCGTCATGCAGGCCTTCGCCCGCGGGGAGATCGACCTCCTGCTCGCGACGACCGTGATCGAGGTGGGCGTGGACGTCCCCAACGCCTCGACGATGATCGTGCTGGACGCCGACCGTTTCGGAGTGTCCCAGCTGCACCAGCTCCGTGGTCGGGTGGGCCGAGGCGGTGTCCCGGGTCTCTGCCTGCTCGTGACCGAGGCCGAGGCCGGATCGGTGGCCCGCGAACGCGTCGATGCGGTTGCCGCCACCCTCGACGGGTTCGCGCTGGCCGAGGTCGACCTCGAACTCCGCGGCGAGGGCGACGTGCTCGGCGCGGCACAGGCCGGGGTGCGGTCGTCCCTCAAGCTGCTGCGCGTCGTGAAGGACGCCGCTCTCATCACCCGGGCCCGCGAGCTCGCGGAGGACATCCTCGCCGCCGACCCCGAGCTGGCCGCTCACCCCGGGCTCCGGGAGGCCATCGGACGGCGCGTCACCGACGAGGATCGCGCGGCGCTGGCGAAGAACTGATCGCCGTTCCGGGTGCCCTAGGCTGGATTCCATGAGCAGCCGGATCGCCGTCGTCCCGGGTTCCTTCGATCCGCCGACCCTGGGTCACCTCGACGTGATCCGGCGCGCGGCCGCCCTCTACGACGAGCTGCATGTGCTCGTGGTGCACAACCCGGGCAAGGAGGCGATGCTGCCGATCGCGCAGCGGCTCTCCCTCCTGGAGCGTTCGATCGCCGAGGACGGCATGGCGGGCAACATCGTCATCGGCTCCTGGAGCATGGGACTCCTCGTCGACTATGCGCGCGACGTGAACGCCGGTGTGCTCGTGAAGGGCATCCGCTCGCAGGTCGACGTGGCGTACGAGTCGCCCATGGCGATCGTCAACCGGCACCTCGCCGACATCGAGACCGTCTTCCTGCTGCCCGACCCCGCGCATGCGATGGTCTCGAGCTCGCTGGTGCGTCAGGTCGCCGGTCTCGGGGGCGACGTCTCGCCGTTCGTCCCGCCGGCTGTCGCCTCGTTCCTGGACACCGGCGCGCGCGGGATCTGATCGGGGATCGCGGTCCCGTTCCCGGCGGTCTCCCGGCCCTCCTCACCGGTGACCCGGGTAGCATGGCGGGGTGCGTTCCCGACTCAACAGCCCTTTCGTCCTCCCCGTCCGTGACATCGTCCGGCGCCCGGGGGAGATGCGCGAGCACTCCTTCTCGGTGCCCCTGACGGAGCAGTGGGGGGAGGGCATCGTCTCCTTCGAGGCGGGCTCGGAACTCGATCTCGACGTGCGGCTGGAGTCCGTCCACGAGGGCATCCTCGTCACCGGAGAGGCGGAGGGCGAGTACGTCGGTGTGTGCGGTCGATGCCTCACCGACATCGCTCGGCCCGTCGAAGTCGAGTTCCAGGAGCTTTTCGCGTATCCTGGTGAGGAAGAAACTGACTTCGAGGTTCAAGACGACCACGTGGATCTTGAAACTCTCGTCAGGGATGCGGCCGTACTGGCCCTTCCTTTTCAGCCGGTGTGTCAGCCGGATTGCCTCGGGCTCGACCCGGTCACAGGCGAGAGGCTGACCGAGAGCACCGGAACGGAGCAGGCCGCTCCCATCGATCCTCGGTGGAGCGCGCTCCAGCAGATCACAGACCAGGACGGCACGGCAGAACGCGGTGCCGCCGAGAAAGAAGAGAGCTAGTCATGGCTGGTAACCCCCCGAAGCGCAAGGTCTCCCGTTCGAACACCCGCTCGCGCCGTGCGCAGTGGAAGGCCGAGGCCCCCGCGCTCGTCAAGACCATCGAGAACGGCAAGGTCGTCTACAGCCGTCCGCACCAGGCGAAGGTCGTCACCGACTCGCAGGGCACCGAGCTCTTCCTCGAGTACAAGGGCCGCAAGGTCGCCGACGTCTGAGTCGCGAACCGTGACGGAGGTCCCCGGGGGGACGAGGCCTCTCCCAGATAAGCTCCGCGTCGAGATCGACGCGGAGCTTCTGGAGTTGGCCCTCACCCACCGCTCCTACGCGTACGAGCACGGCGGCATCCCGCACAACGAGCGTCTCGAGTTCCTCGGCGACTCGGTGCTGGGTCAGGCCGTGACCGTCATGCTGTTCACGCGGCACCCCGAGCTCGACGAGGGGGAGCTGGCGAAGCGCCGGGCGAGCGTCGTGTCGACGGTCGCGCTGGCGGAGGTCGCTCGCGGCATCGATCTCGGCAGCCACCTGCTGCTCGGGCGCGGTGAGGAGCAGACCGGTGGGCGTGACAAAGACTCGATCCTCGCGGACACCATGGAGGCCGTCATCGGCGCCACCTATCTGTCCGCCGGGCCCGAGGCCGCGACGGCGCTCGTCCTGCGTCTGACCGAGCCGCTGCTCGCCGACCCCGAGCGGTACGGCGCGGCGATGGACCCGAAGACGAGCCTGCAGGAGCTCGCGGCCCGCCTCGGCGCCACGCCTCCGCAGTACTCGGTCGAGGCCAGCGGCCCCGACCACGACCGGCGCTTCACGGCGACCGTCGCCGTCGGCGACGTGCGGATGACGGGCGCCGGCAGCAGCAAGAAGACGGCGGAGATGGCCGCGGCCCTCAGCGCCTGGCGCACGCTCAGCGAGCGTGCCTGAGCTCCCCGAGGTCGAGGTCGTCCGCTCCGGCCTCGCCCCTGCCGCGGTCGACGCGGTCATCACAGGCGTCAGCGTCTTCGACGAACGCGCCCTCACCCGGCATACCGCCGGAGCTGCGGACTTCGTCCAGCGTCTGGAGGGTCGCCGCTTCACCGCGGCCGCGCGGAGGGGCAAGTTCCTCTGGCTCCCCGTGGACGATGGCGACTCCGCTCTGATCGCGCATCTGGGCATGAGCGGCCAGATGCTGCTCCGCGCGCCGGACGCGCCGACCGAGCGCCACGAGCGTGTCCGCCTCGGGATCGAGCATCCCCGACACGGCGAGCTCGCGATCGTGTTCGCGGATCAGCGGACGTTCGGCTCCCTCGCCGTCGACGCTCTCATCGCCGACGGCCCCTCCCGCATCCCGACACAGGTCGCGCACATCGCTCGCGACCCGCTCGACCCGTTCTTCGACGACCGGGTCTTCCGGGCCGCTCTCGCCCGGCGGCACAGCGCGATCAAGCGGGTGCTGCTGGACCAGGGCGTGGTGAGCGGCATCGGCAACATCTACGCCGACGAGTCGCTGTGGGCGGCCCGCATCCATCCGGAGACACCGGCCGACGCTCTGCCGACCCGAGCCGTGAATCGCCTGCTCGCGGAAGTGCGGTCGGTCCTGCAGAAGGCTCTCGCCGAGGGCGGCACGAGCTTCGACGCCCAGTACGTCAACGTCAACGGGCAGGCCGGTTACTTCGCGCACTCCCTGAACGCCTACGGTCGCGGAGGGAAGCCCTGTCCGCGCTGCGGCACGCCGATCACCCGTGCCGCGTTCATGAACCGCTCCTCGCACTTCTGCCCACGCTGCCAGCGGAGGCGCTGACCGGGGCCGAGTCGCGCGTGGCGGGCCGGATGCACCCGGCCCGCCACCGTCTCACGCCGGGGCGAACGCGCGATCCAGCAGCGGGCGGGTCGCCCAGGTGCTCGCCCACACGACGCCGATGCCGACGGCGACGACGGTCGCGATCGTCATCAGCGAGAGGGGCGCGACGATCAGCGCGATGCCCACCAGCGGGAACACGAGCACCGCAGCGCACAGCGCGGATCCGACCGCCGTGACCAGCAGTGGCGACATGATCGCGCGACGGCGCGCGCGGTCCACGGTCTCGACGGGCATGCCCAGGTGGTGCAGGCTCTCGTGCAGGTCGCTCTTGTCGAGCACGTCCGAGGCCTGATTCACGCCGACGGAGGCGGCCACCATGAGGAACGACCCGATGAGGGTGATGATGAGCCCGGTGCGGATGTCCTCCGCGAGCGCGATGCTGGAGGGATCGTCGCTCGCCCCGATCGTGTCGAGGAGCGCGACGCCGGTGCCCGCGAAGACGGCCATGAAGCTCGCCATCGCGATGCCGCCGACCTGACGCCAGGCTGCCTTCGGAGAGTCGAGAACGAGGCGAGCGGCGAGCAGCCGCTCCGGGCGCTCCGCCCGCCGGAGCTGGCGTCCCGCCGAGACCTTCAGCACCCACGGACCGAGCAGATTGAGGACGCTCAGCGCGAGGGCGAACATCGCGGCGAGCACAGCGATCGTCGCCACGACCCCGCCGATCATCGGGAAGACTTTGATGAGCACGAACGCGGTGGCGATGCCCGCGACCGCGATGACGGCGCGGATCCAGTGCACGCTCGTCAGCGCTGTGCGCGTGCGGACCCCGAGCGGCGAGATCACGACCCGACGCAGCCCCACCACGGCGCTTCCCGCGGCGAGCAGCAGGACGCCGCCCACGACGGCGGCGATCATCACCGGGGAGAGAACGACCGCAGCCAGCCCGAGAGGCTCGCCGCGGAACGGTATCAGACCGATGAGCGGGCTCAGGGCCAGGTGACCCCCGATACCGATGACGGCGCCGGCGGCAGCGACGAGGACGGATTCGACGACGGTTGCCGTCGTCACCCCGCCGGGCGTCACGCCGAGCAGACGAAGAGTCGAGAGGCGCTCGTCGCGGCGCCGTGCCGAGAGCCGGGCGGCGGCGCCGCCGAGCGAGGTCAGCGGCACGACAAGCAGGACGAGAGCGATGGCGGCGAGGCCCTGATAGAGAACAGCCTCGTCGTCGGTCCACGTCCAGAAGGCCTGGGCCCCGCCGACGACGGTGAGGACCAGGGTCGTGACCACCGCGAAGGCGACGATCGGGAGCGCGAGGACGCTGCGCTGTCCGGGAGCCGGGCGCAGGAGCAGGCCGAGGACGGAGAGATTCATGCGTTCACCGCCGAGCCGAGGATGCGGCCGTCCCGGACGGCGACGGTGCGCGTGCAGCGTGCGGCGACGTCGGCGTCGTGCGTGACGACGATGAGGGTGCGGCCCTGCCCGGTCGTGGACCAGAGGAGAGCGTCCATGACCTCGGCGGAGGTGTGCGAATCCAGAGCGCCGGTCGGCTCGTCGGCGAAGACGAGGTCCGCACCCGTCGCCTGGGCTCTGGCGATGGCCACGCGCTGCGCCTGTCCTCCGGAGAGCTCGCCGATGCGTCGTTCCTCCATACCGCCGAGACCCAGCGCCGCGAGCCACGACGCCGCGTGGGGGAGGGCGTCCTTCTTGGCGACGCCGTTGATCATCGAGGCGAGGGCGACGTTCTCCACCGCCGTCAGCTCGGGGATCAGCAGTCCCTGCTGGAAGACGAACCCGAAGCGCTCGCGACGCAGCCGGGAGCGCGCCGCCTCACCCAGCGCGGTCACGTCGATGGCCGTGCCCGTCGAGGGCTGGAAGACCACGCGGCCGCTGTCCGGTGCGGTGATTCCCGCCAGCACATGCAGGAGCGTCGTCTTCCCCGAGCCCGACGCGCCCATGATGGCGACGGACTCGCCACGGTGCACCGCGAGGTCGACACCGGCGAGGGCGTGGGTGACGCCGTAGGTCTTGACGAGGGCGTGGGCTTCGATCACGGGTGTGTTCATGTTCCCAGCCTCGCCGTGGGGCCGTGCCGGTGTCGTCGGCCCGGCGGATGAAGCTGAGCGGTGGCCGTCATCCGGGAGGATGACGACCACCGCTCGTCGTCAGATCTTCTTCTGCCACGCCCCTGCGTACGACACGGGCACGAAGCCGATCGCCTCGTTGATGTCGAGCATCGGCCGGTTCTCCTCCGCATTGAACGTCGAGACGACGGTCGACCCGGGGACGAGCTCCCGCCAGCGCAGGAGGTTGGCGCATTTGACGATCGTGCCGAGGCGGTGACCGCGGTGATCCTTCGCGACCAGCGTCCCGAACTGGTGGGTGGTCCCGGTCTTCTCCGCGCCGATCAGCAGCTCGTTGTACGCGACGAGCGTGCCGGACGGGACATGCTCCACCGCCACGACGGAGACGGTCTGACCAGCGCCCGTGAGACGCGCATCCCGGCGGATCACCCGCTCCGCGTCGTACACCTCGGCGACGAAATCCATATCGCCACTGGGCGCATCGGTCGACAGCCGGGCGAGGACAGCGGCATACCCGTCGCGGAGCTCCGGCGGGGTGGGCAGCTCCCACTCGACCACGCGGTAGTCCGGCCCCGCGGCCGCGAGGGCCGCATCCAACGCGCGGCGCAGGGGCTCCGGATCGGCGCGCAGATCGAGTTCGCTGTTGCGCTCGACCTGCTCCAGGGTGAAGCCGTGGGCCTCGACGACATCGCTCAGCGGTGTCGCCGGGATCCGTCCCCAGCCGGTCCGGGGCTGGAGCATGCGATCGGCCTCCTCGGGCCGGTGCAGGGTCCAGATCTGCAGGACGCTCCGGCCGCGCTCCCTGGCCTCGGCCTCGGCGCGGTCGAGCAGCGCGTCCTCGACACCGCGTCCGGCGTGGGCGGCCGGGACGAGGAGATCGAGCTCGGCGGCGCGCGCGTCCTCCTCCTGCGGGAAGGACACCGTCACCATACCGATGATCTCGTCCCCCTCCCTGGCGACGAATCCGAGGTCCAGCGCATCGGAGTCGTCCTGCCAGTTGGGCAGCATCTGCGCGGCGTCCGGGGCGAGCTCGGGGAGACCGACCTGCTCGTCGCAGATCTGTCGGTTCAGGGTGCCGTACGCGCGGAAGTCCGCGGCGTTCGCATCGTCGAGGGTGGCCGGGACGATCAGCGGCGTGATCGTCAGTGCGGCGGTCGTCATGTCAGGTCCTTCGTGTCGGAGGGAGGAGGAGGTGCCGGGTGTCCCGGCGCCCGTCCGCGGGTAAACGGACGGACGCCGGGTCGGCGTCGATGCGGTCGTCATCGCCCGGTCAGCGCATCCCGCGCTGCATGTCGTACATGAGGAGGGCGTGCGACTCCGCGGCCGAACGGTGACGCTGCTCTCCGACGAGGAACAGGTCGCCGGGATCGACGGTCCACGACCGGCGCGGACGACGGGGCCGCTGCGCCCGCTGGAACAGCCAGAGGCCGATCCGGAGCGAGAGGCGGTCCGCGATGCCGAGCTCGCGGAGCTCGTGGTCGCGGGGGATCTGGAGGACCTCGCGGTCCTCGGTATCGGGCGGATGGGTGGTGCTGCGTGACAGCGTGATGTTCACGATGGTTCCTTCGAAAGGGATGGATGGGGTGCGGAAGCACCACGTCAGGACCGAGTCGTCGGCCGCGGCGGGTGCGGACGAGAGCAGCGCCTGCGGGGCCGCGGAATGCGGAGGCCGGAGGCGGCGGGGATCCATGATCCGAGGGGATCAGAGGGTGGGACGCGATAGAACAGGCGGGAGAAGACCCGGATCGGGCCTGCGTTCCCAGGCTGCGGTTCTAGCCGAGCGAGCCGTGACGGACGCCGGCGGTCACCGATGCCGCGTGGCGCGGCGCAAAGTGCGCGGGCGCGGCGAGGCCAAAGACCTCTGCGGTGTGCTGAGTGATCATCATCGGTAACCTCCTTTCGTGTGGCGATCCGGAGGCCACCGTAGCGAAACTCTCAGGAGATCGTCAAGCATTTCGTGGTGGCACCGGCGTGTCGCGGTGCAGGCGGGGTCCGCGACGACCGCGCGGGATACCGGCCGTTCCGCGGGATTCCGGTAGCGTAGCGGCGTGAATCTCCCCGGACGAGCGGTCGCCCCATGCACCTGAAGAGCCTGACGCTCAAGGGGTTCAAGTCGTTCGCGCAGCCCACGACCTTCGTGTTCGAGCCCGGCGTCACGTGCATCGTCGGACCGAACGGCTCCGGCAAGTCCAATGTCGTCGACGCCCTCGCGTGGGTGATGGGGGAGCAGGGGGCGAAGACGCTCCGCGGCGGGAAGATGGAAGACGTCATCTTCGCCGGCACCTCGACCCGTGGTCCCCTCGGGCGCGCCGAGGTGCAGCTCACGATCGACAATGCCGACGGCGCGCTGCCGATCGAATACGCCGAGGTCACCATCAGCCGCACGCTCTTCCGCAACGGCTCCAGCGAGTACGCCATCAACGGCGAGAGCTGCCGTCTGCTCGATGTGCAGGAGCTGCTCAGCGACTCCGGCCTGGGTAGGGAGATGCACGTCATCGTGGGTCAGGGTCGGCTCGACACCGTGCTCCAGGCCTCGCCGGAGGATCGACGCGGCTTCATCGAGGAGGCGGCCGGCATCCTCAAGCACCGTCGTCGCAAGGAGAAGACGCTGCGCAAGCTCGACGCGATGGAGGCCAACCTCACGCGTCTGAGCGACCTCGCCGGGGAGATCCGCCGACAGCTCAAGCCTCTCGGGCGCCAGGCGGAGATCGCGCGCGAGGCGCAGACCATCGCCGCCGTCGTGCGCGATGCCAAGGCCCGCCTGTTCGCCGACGACGTCGTGGCGCTGCGCACAGCCCTCGCGGACCACACCCGGACCGAGCAGGAGCGGCACACCGAGCGTCTCGTGCTGTCCGACCAGGCCGAGACGGTGCGCGCCGGGATCGCTCGGCTGGAGAAGAACCAGAACTCGATCGCGGTCGACGAGGCACGCAGCGTCGCGTTCGGACTCGAACAGGTGCAGGAGCGGATGCGCGGGCTGTACACGCTCGCCAACCAGCGCCTCGCGCTCCTCGGGTCCGAGGAGGACGACGCGGCCGTGACCGCGGTGACCGTCACGCAGGCGACCATCGACGAGGCGAAGGAGGACATCGAGACGATCTCCTCCGGCCTCGGCGACGCCCAGGACGCCGCGGCCGCCGCCAGCCGCGAGGTCGTGAACGCCCGTGCCGAGCTGGACACTCTCGACGTCGACATCGCGGAGCAGAGCGCGCTCGTCTCCGAGTACGACATGCGGCTCTCCTCGCTCCGCGGGAATGCCGATGCGGCCGCGTCCGCATTGGCCGCCGTCCGTGGTGCGGTGCTCCGTCAGGAGAACGCCCTCGAAGCAGCGCACGCCCGGCGGCGCGAGGCTGAAGAGGCCCTGGAGGCGATCGACGACGCGGAAGCTCCCGAGGGCACGGCCGTCGAGTATGCCGCCGCTTACGAGAGCGCTCAGCGTGCGGCGACGGCGGCGGAGGCGGAACGGGAGAGCCTTCGCGAGCGCCTGCACGCCGCGGAGCGCGAGGTCGACGCCCTCACGGCGAAGGCCGCCGCGTTGAGCAGTGCGCTGTCGCTCTCGGGAGGTGCTGCCGAGATCGTCGCGGAGGGTGGCCCCGGAATCCGCGGTCTCGTCGGCGATGCCGTGCAGGTGCGGGCGGGATACGAAGCCGCGATCGCGGCCGTGCTCGGTCCGCTGGCCGAGGGTGTGCTGGTCGGTTCCGCGGAGGACGCGTTCATCCTGGCGGCGGAGGCCGCGGAGCGCCGCCGTGGGGTGGTCGACTTCGTGGTCGCCGAGGCCCCGAGGGAGCGGGCGCCGCACCCGGCCGTCGACGGCGTGATCGCCGCGACCGAGACGGTGACCGCGCCGGACGGCGTCCTCGGGATCCTGGCGCACGTGCTCATCGCCGACGACCTCGATGCGGCGCGGGCCGCACGGCGCGCCCTGGACGCGGCAGGTGACATCGCGACCACGATCGTGACGACCGGGGGCGACGTCATCACCGCCCAGACGCTGCGGACCGGCTCCGGAGGGGAGCGCTCTCGCCTCGAACTCGCGGCCGAGCGCGATGCCGCGACCGAGCGGCTCACCGAGATCCAGATCGTCGTCGACTCCCTGCGCGAGGCGCGCATCGACGCCGACGAGGCCGTGGAGGAGACGCGGCGGCAAGCGAAGGACGCGCTGCGCGCGCTCCGCGAGCACGACGCCGCCCTCGCGACGCACGCGGAGCAGGTCAACAAGGTGACCGTGCGCCATGAGGCCGCTGTCGCCGAATGCGACCGTCTCGAGACCGGCCTCGCCCAGGCGCAGGCCGCCGTGGCGGACGCGGAGGCGAAGGCGGAGACCGCGAAGGCGGAGCTCGACGCTGCCGTCGCGGCGCCGCGTCCGGTGCTCGACGCGTCGGCGCGGGATGGACTGCTCGAGGCGCTGGAGCGCGCCCGCGAGGGCGAGGTCCGCGCCCGCCTGGAGGTCGAGACCCTGCGTGAGCGTGTCCGTGCCGCGCAGTCCCGGGTGACCGCGTTGGAGCGGCAGCGCGAGCAGGAGCGGGACGCCGCCGCGGAGGCCGCCCGCCGCGCTGTCATCCGCCGGGCGCAGCGCGAGGCGGCGTCCGGAGTCGTGGACGAGCTGCCGCGCATCCTCGACTCCCTCGACCGCTCGGTCACCGAGGCCCGTGTCGCGCTGGCGGAGGCGGAAGCCGCGCGGTCGGCGCAGAACGAGGAACTGGTCGCTCTGCGCGCCCAGGAGTCGTCGCTGCGGGAGCGTCTGGCCGGGCTCACGGAGAGCGTGCACGGCCTGGAGCTGCAGATCCACGAGAAGAAGCTCCACCTGAACAGCCTCTTGGAGCGCGTGTCCTCGGAGCTCTCGCTGGACGAGGACGTGCTCGTCGCCGAGTACGGTCCTGATCAGCTCGTACCGCGGGATCCCGGGGCGGAGCCGGCCGACGGCGAACTGCTCGACGACACCGCGATCCCGTTCGACCGGCGCATCCAGCAGCGGCGCCTCGCGGACGCGGAGCGGAAGCTCGCCCAGCTCGGGCGGGTCAACCCGCTCGCGCTGGAGGAGTTCGCCGCCCTGGAGCAGCGCCACGCTTTCCTCACCACGCAGCTCGCGGACCTGACGCAGACCCGGCAGGACCTCTTGACGATCATCGCCGACCTCGACGAGCGCATGCAGACGATCTTCGCCAGCGCGTTCGAGGACACCAAGGAGGCGTTCGGTCAGGTCTTCCCGCTGCTGTTCCCCGGCGGCACGGGCAGCATCTCGCTGACCGATCCGGAGAACATGCTGACGACGGGGATCGAGGTCTCGGTCCGTCCCGTCGGGAAGAAGATCGAGCGGCTGTCGCTGCTGTCCGGCGGCGAGCGGTCGTTGGCCGCGGTGGCGCTCCTGGTGGCGATCTTCAAGGCGCGCCCCAGCCCGTTCTACATCCTCGACGAGGTCGAGGCCGCCCTGGACGACGCGAACCTCGGCCGGCTCCTCACGGTGTTCGAGCAGCTGCGCGAGAGCTCCCAGCTCCTCGTCATCACGCACCAGAAGCGGACGATGGAGATCGCCGACGCGCTCTACGGCGTGTCGATGCGTCAGGACGGGGTCTCCGCGGTGGTCGGGCAGCGCGTCGGCGACCGCGCCGCCGCCGCCGTCTGACTCACCCCGGGCACGACTGCGGAGATCGTGGCCCCCACCTGGCGTGTCGACGGTCGGATCCGGCGTGTCGCCCGCGGTCTCCGAAGCTGTGCTCGGACGGACCCGGGGCGGGTCACATCGTGAGGGACTGTTCGAATGCGGTCACGGCGGCGGGGAACCCGGGGTGGTCCTGGGGGCGGTGAGCGAAACCGGAGAGGACGATGTGCTCGGCCCCGATATCGACGAGCCGTCGGGCGATGAGCTCGTACTCCTCGTTCCAGCCGCCGGTGACCACGAGGGTCGGCACCCCGGCGAGAGAATGCTCCCGGATGCCGTGTCCCCAAGGGAGATTCGCGGTTGCCCAGTGCTCCGCGACCGCGCGTTCGTCCGGCCAGGACTCGCGGTCCAGCGGGCCGCTGAACATGAGCGGGCGCAGGATCGACCAGAAGCCGTAGAGGTCGTCCTCGGCCGCGCGTGATCGCGCCTCCGTGACCACGGCGATATGCCGCTCGATCGGTGCGTCACCGCGAGCGATGTCGTACAGGGCGGGCTCGACGAGGACGAGGCCCGACACCCGCAGACCGTCGGCGAGGGCGCGGACGGCGGTCACCGCGCCGATGGAGTGGGCGAACAGGAGCGGCGTCCGGTCACGTTCTTCCTCGACGAGAGCGCCCGCCTGCGCTTCGACGGACGACTCCGGCGGGAAGCTGAGGAAGGTCCCCGACTCCGGACCCTGCGAGGGCCATGCGGCGGTGCCGAGCCTCCCGGCGCCATGGAGGAACACCCGGTGCGGGAGCGGCGCGCGGTGCATCCCTGGATGCTACCCGTAGGCTGGACGCATGGCAGAGAAGTCCTGGTCTCTCGGTCGCGCGCTGCGCGGCATGTTCGTGAAGCCCACCATCGACGAGACGACGTGGGAAGACCTGGAGACGGCGCTGATCACGGCGGACTTCGGCCCCGACATCAGCGAGCGCATCGTCGAAGAGCTGCGCGACAAGGTCGCGAAGTACCGCACCACCGACCCCAAGGACCTCCAGCGCATGCTGCGGGAGACCCTGGAGGAGCACTTCGCGAAGTTCGACACCACGCTCAAGCTCACCGAGCGCCCGGCCGTGGTCCTCGTCGTCGGGGTGAACGGCGTGGGCAAGACGACCACGATCGGGAAGTTCACGAAGTTCCTCCGCGGGTACCAGCGGAGCGTGGTCGTCGGCGCCGCCGACACCTTCCGTGCCGCCGCCGTCGACCAGCTCGCCACCTGGGCCCAGCGCGGGGGAGCGGCGATCGTCCGCCCGCAGCAGGAAGGCCAGGACCCGGCTTCCGTCGCCTTCCAGACCGTCGAGTACGCGAAGCGCGAGGGGATGGAGATCGCGATCATCGACACGGCGGGACGTCTGCACACCAAGGGCGGACTCATGGACGAACTGGGCAAGATCCGCCGTGTCGTGGAGAAGCAGGCTCCCATCAGCGAGGTGCTTCTGGTCCTCGATGCGACGACGGGGCAGAACGGCGTCATGCAGGCGGAGACCTTCCTGCAGCACGCCGGCGTCACAGGTCTCGTGCTCACCAAGCTCGACGGCTCGGCCAAGGGCGGCTTCGTGCTCGCGGTGCAGGAGCGCACGGGCATCCCGGTGAAGCTCCTCGGCCAGGGCGAGGGCATCGACGATCTGACCGGTTTCACGCCGCACGTCTTCGTGCAGGCGCTGGTCGGCTGACACAGGGCTTCCGCCCCGAGCACCAGGCTGGTTTCATAGCGTTATGGCGATCGAACACGACTACTTCGGACTGCTGTCGTCGGGCCCCGACGGCTCGATCTTCTGGTCGGAGACGGTCGAGCTCGGCGACCAGAGCGTCACGGTGGACCTGACGGCCCCGGACCAGGACGACGTCTCCGCCGACGCCCTCGACATCGCCGCCGGGCTCATCGCCGGCCTGGAGAACGTGGACGCGACCGCACGGCGCGGGATGCTCGCCGAGGTGGACGACCGCACGAGCGAGGTGACCGAGTACATCCTGCAGCAGCAGGAGGCGTTCGGCGACGACCTCCCCGACGTCCTCATCGACGTGTCCGGGGACGCGGCCGTGGACATTATCCGATCGCTGCGCCTGATGAGCATGACGATCCTCGCGGACGAGCACGGCGGCTCCGAGCCGTTCGCGGTGCTGGAGTACGCGCTCGACGACAGCGCCACCGACGACGTGCTGCTCGTGAACCTGGGCTCCGACGGCAGCGTGCAGTCGGTCATGAGCGCCGACTGACCGCCGCTGGTCAGACCGCCTGCGCGAAGCCGAGGTCGGCGCTCTCCGCGATGTGCGCGAGGTGCGCGGGGATCTCCCGTCCCTTCGAGGTCATCGACTGCGCCCAGAGCCGTCCGGCCCGGTACGAGGAGCGCACCAGCGGCCCGGCGAGCACACCGAGGAAGCCGATCCGCTCCGCCTCCTCCTTGAACTCGACGAACTCGGCCGGCTTCACCCACCGCGACACCGGGAGATGACGCGGCGTCGGGCGGAGGTACTGGGTGATGGTGATGATGTCGCAGCCGGCGTCGTGGAGGTCCTGCAGCGCCTGGACGACCTCCTCCGGCTCCTCGCCCATGCCGAGGATGAGGTTCGACTTCGTGATGAGTCCGGCGTCGCGGGCCTGCGTGAGCACGTTCAGCGACCGCTCGTAGCGGAACGCGGGGCGGATGCGCTTGAAGATGCGAGGCACCGTCTCCACGTTGTGCGCGAAGACCTCGGGGCGTGCGTCGAAGATCTGGCCGAGGAACGCCGGGTCGGCGTTGTGCTCGTTGGCCAGCAGTTCCACGCCGGTGTTCGGGTTCAGCTCGTGGATCTTGCGCACCGTCTCGGCGTTCAGCCAGGCACCGGTGTCGGGGAGGTCGTCGCGGGCCACGCTCGTGACGGTCGCGTAGCGGAGGTTCATCCGCTGCACGCTCTCGGCGACGCGTCGCGGCTCGTCGGTGTCGTAGTCGGCGGGCTTGCCGGTGTCGATCTGGCAGAAGTCGCAGCGACGCGTGCACTGCGACCCCCCGATGAGGAACGTCGCCTCGCGGTCCTCCCAGCACTCGTAGATGTTCGGGCAGCCGGCCTCCTGGCACACCGTGTGCAGATCCTCGCTCTTCACGAGCGAATGTAGCGCCGAGTACTCCGGCCCCATCTTGGCTTTCGTCTTGATCCACTCGGGCTTGCGCTCGATCGGGGTCTCGGCGTTGCGGATCTCGAGGCGGAGGAGCTTGCGCCCCTCGGGTGCGGCGGTCATGCCGGGACTCCTGTCAGGTCGGGTGCGTGCGCGGTGCGGAAGGCGTCCTGCACGGCGTCGACGAGGTCGAGCGGGCCGACCACGCGGCCGGACACCTCGCTCACCGTGGTCACGCCGGCGTCGGTGATGCCGCAGGGGATGATGTCGCGGAAGGGGGCGAGACTGTTGTCGCAGTTGATGGCGAAGCCGTGCATGGTCACGCCCTGCTGCACCCGCACGCCGATCGCGGCTACCTTGTCCTCCGAGAGCGGTCGGCGCACCCACACACCGCTGCGCCCCTCGACCTGGTGCCCGTCGACCCCGAACGGACGCAGCACCTCGATGAGGATCCGCTCCAGACGCCGGACGTGTGCGACCACGTCCATCGGCTCCGGCAGCCGGAAGATCGGATAGCCGACGAGCTGCCCCGGCCCGTGCCAGGTGATCCTCCCGCCGCGGTCGACGTCGATGACCGGGGTCCCGTCCTGGGGGCGCTCGTGGTCCTCCGTGCGCTTGCCCGCGGTGTAGACGGCCGCGTGCTCGAGCAGGATGAGCGTGTCAGGGCGGGCACCGGACACGACGTCCGCGTGCACGCGGCGCTGCAGGGCCCAGCCGTCAGGATAGGGGACAGGGGTCGGCATGAAGCCGGGGGTGAGGATGTCGAGCATGCGTCGTCGCTTCCCTCTAATACATGGATTGCGTCCAACAATACATCCTCGTCCGGGGTGCGGCGCGGCGCGCGGTACCGTGAAGTCATGAACCGGACTGGTCGCGCCGGCCGCCCGAAGGCCTCCTCGCGCGAGACCCTCGCCGAGGCCGCCTGCGAGCTCTTCCTGGAGCGCGGGTACGAGGCCACGTCCATCGCGGACATCACGCAGCGGGCGGGGGTCAGCCGGTCGAGCTTCTTCAACTACTTCACGTCTAAGAGCGACGTGCTGTGGTCGGGTATCGATGAGCGCATCGGCGTCGCCACCACCGCGCTGGACGACCTCGGCCGCGAGGCCACGGGGGAGCGGGTGCGGCTGATCCTCCACGGCATCGTGCAGGACTTCGCGCCGGATCCTCTGGCGCTGGCCCTGCGGAACGCGGCGGCCATGGCCCTCGAGGAGGAGCTGGTGCGGGAGACGGGCGTCCGTCTGGCCCGCCTCTCCGCCGCCGTCTCCCGGGCGGCGTGCGCGGCCGGGATCGACGTCATGCGCGCCGACGTGCTCGGGGCCGCGCAGGCGGCCGCTGTCATGTCGGCGCTCCGGGTGTGGGCGGAGGAGGGCGCCGGCCGCGGCACTCCGGAGTCCGTGCTGCACGAGGCCCTCGCCCGCGTGCACGATCTCCCCTGGCGGGACTGACCGCGGTCGCGAGACCCCGGTTTCGCGCCGAGGCCCCGGCGTGCTCACGCATGCCGGGCGGGGTCTCGACAGCGAGGCGGGGTTTCGGCGAGCCGCCTCCGTGCCGCGCTGAGCGTGGAGGCTCCGCTCGCGTAGAATCGTAGGCACCATGGCTACCTTTGGCACGCTCTCCGATCGGCTCACCGACACCTTCCGCAACCTGCGCACGAAGGGAAAGCTCACCGCCGCCGACGTCGACGGCACGGTGCGCGAGATCCGTCGCGCTCTGCTCGATGCCGACGTCGCGCTCGCGGTCGTCAAGGACTTCACCGCCAAGGTGCGCGAGCGCGCTCTCGGCGACGAGGTCAACAAGGCGCTGAACCCCGCGCAGCAGGTGGTGCAGATCGTCAACGAGGAACTCGTCCAGATCCTCGGCGGTGAGCAGCGGCGCCTGCAGTTCGCCAAGACGGCGCCGACCGTGATCATGCTCGCCGGCCTCCAGGGCTCGGGAAAGACGACGTTCGCCGGCAAGCTCGCCAAGCAGCTCGAGAGCGAGGGCCACACGCCGCTCCTCGTGGCGGCCGATCTCCAGCGTCCGAACGCCGTGAACCAGCTCCAGGTGGTCGCAGAGCAGGCCGGAGCCACCGTGTACGCGCCCGAGCCCGGCAACGGCGTCGGCGATCCCGTGAAGGTTTCGCGCGACGGTGTCGAGCACGCCCGCCGGCAGCAGCACGACGTGGTCATCATCGACACCGCCGGCCGCCTCGGTGTCGACGCCGAGCTCATGAAGCAGGCCGCCGACATCCGCAAGGCGGTCAACCCGGACGAGGTGCTCTTCGTCATCGACGCGATGATCGGTCAGGACGCCGTCAACACCGCCAAGGCCTTCCAGGAGGGCGTGGACTTCACCGGCGTCGTGCTCTCCAAGCTCGACGGCGACGCGCGAGGCGGAGCGGCGCTGTCGGTCGCCTCGGTCACGGGTCGCCCGATCATCTTCGCCTCCACGGGCGAGCGGCTGGAAGACCTCGAGCCGTTCCACCCCGACCGGATGGCGAGCCGCATCCTCGACCTCGGCGACATCCTCACCCTCATCGAGCAGGCCCAGCAGGCCTTCGACGAGGAGGAGGCACGCAAGGTCGCGGAGAAGCTCGCGAACGAGGCCTTCACCCTGGAGGACTTCCTCGAGCAGCTCCAGCAGATGAAGAAGATGGGCTCGATGAAGAAGATGCTCGGGATGCTCCCGGGCATGGGCCAGATGAAGCAGCAGCTCGAGGACTTCGACGAGCGCGAGATCGACCGCACCGAAGCCATCATCCGGTCCATGACGCCGGTCGAGCGTCGCAACCCCAAGATCCTCAACGGCTCGCGCCGTCTGCGCATCGCGCGCGGTTCCGGCATGACCGTCACGGACGTCAATCAGCTTGTCCAGCGCTTCGAGCAGGCCGCGAAGATGATGAAGACGGTCGCCCGTGGCGGCACGCCGAACATCCCCGGCATGGGCCCGGTGCCCGGCATGGGCAAGCCCGGCGCCTCGTCGAAGCGCGGCAAGAAGGGCAAGGGTGGCGGCGGCAACCGCTCCCGCTCCGGCAACCCCGCGAAGCGCGCGGCGGAGAACGCCGGCCTCGCGGCCTCGTCGGCACCGACCGGCTCGGGCTTCGGCCTCGGCGGGGGAGGCGCGGCCCCCTCGGAGGCGGACCTCGCTGAGATCCAGAAGCTGTTCGGCAAGGGCTGAGCGGCCGGGACCTCAGCGCACGGCGACCGGCGCGGCCGAAGGATCGACCGTGGTCGCGGGCGTGCCTCGCGGCCGTGCCGCGAACTGCCCGCCGACGAGGGCGGCGAGCGTGATCACGATGCCCGCCACCTGGACCGGGGTGAAGCTCTCGCCGACCACGAGCACGCCGAGCAGCGTCGCGACGATCGGTGAGAGCAGCGCGAGGAGCCCGGGCACGATCACGGGCAGGCGCTGGATCCCGCGGAACCACAGTGTGTACGCGACGATCCCTCCCGCCGTCGCGAGCCAGAGATAGCCGAGGAGCGCATCGGCGTCGAGGGCAGGAGGCGGGCCCTCGACCGCGAAGGTGAGGGGGAGCAGCAGCAGTCCTCCCGCGGTGAGCTGCCAGCCCGCGTAGGCCACGGGACCGACACCGGCGGGGCGTCCCCAGCGCTTGGTGAGGATCATCCCGAGGCCGGTCGCGGTCACCCCGCCGAGAGCCGCGACGAGGCCCCAGAGGTCCAGCGCGGCGGCAGGGCCGAGGACGACGAGGGCGACCCCCGCCGCTCCGGCGACGGCGGCTGCCGCGGAGACCGGTCGGACACGTTCCCCGAGCACGAGCGCCCCGAGTCCCAGGACGATGAGCGGCTGCGCACCGGCGACGGCGGCGGCGACCCCACCGGGCAGGCGCTCGGCCGCGAGGAACAGCAGCGGGAAGAACGCGCCGATGTTGAGGGCGCCGAGCACGAGGACCTTGCCCCACCAGGCGCCGTGCGGCAGACGCCGGGCCAGCAGCACCGCGAGGAGACCCGCAGGAAGCGAGCGGAGGAGGCCGGCGAGGAGCGGATGCCCGGCGGGGAGCAGCTCCGTCGTCACCAGGTAGGTCGTACCCCACGCCGCGGGCGCGAGGGCCGTGACGAGGGTGAGCGTGAGGCGGTTCATGCTCCCAGCCTGCGCGCCGCATTCAGATGAGTCCAACGCATTGTTGTCACGCTATCCATGACGAGCGATCATGGAGCTATGGAACTCCAGCAGCTGCGATATGTCGTCGCCGTGGCGGACACCGGCTCGTTCACCCGCGCGGCGGAGCGCTGTCACGTCACGCAGTCGGCGCTCAGCCATCAGGTCGCCGCACTCGAACGCGAGCTGGGCGTGCGGCTGTTCGCGCGCACCAGTCGCAGCGTCCGTGCGACCGAGTCCGGAGAGGCGTTCCTCCGCTCCGCGCGTCCCGCGGTGCGCGCCGCGGATCAGGCGCGGGAGGATGCCGCGGCCGCTGCGGGCGAAGTCGTCGGAACGCTCCGGCTCGGGATCATCCCCACGGTGACCGCCGTCGACGTCCCCGCGCTCCTCGTGGCCTATCGCACCGCGCATCCGGCCGCCCGCGTGGAGCTCCGCGAGGGGAACAGTGACGGCCTCATGGCCGCGATCCGTCAGGGCGCCCTCGATGTCGCCTTCCTCGGACTTCGGGAGGGCGTGGAGCCCCAGGGTGTGGCGTCCCGACCCCTGTCCCACGAGCCGCTGGTAGCGGTGCTGCCTCGCGGGCACCACCTTGCCGCGAAGCGGAGGGTGCGCCTGAGCGACCTCGCGGACTCCGCTTTCGCCGACTTCCCCGCCGGAACCTCGGGACGCGCGCAGAGTGACGCGGCATTCCTGTCCGCGCGGCTCGAGCGGGACGTGGCCTTCGAATCCGACACGGCTGCGAGTCTGATCGGCCTGGTCGCTGCGGGCCTCGCCGTCACGCTGCTCGCGCCCGGGGTGGTGCGGGGCTATCGAGACGTCGTCGACACGGTGGCCATCCAGGACGGCCCCGTTCGTGTCGAGCACCTGGCCTGGGACGCCGCCGCACCGCGCAGCGCCGCCCGCGCCTTCCTCGACATCGTCGCCACGGCCTCCTGAGCCGATGTTCCGGCTGCACGACCCGCGAACGGATGCACGACGGAATCCCCGGAACGGGCGGGCCACCGTATCCGGATCGTGCAGGCGACTCCGCAGAACGTTGAGCCGGAGACGACGAGGCGGGCCCGGGAAGAACCCGGACCCGCCTCATCGTGTGGTGATCAGCGCACGTCGTCGTCGACCCAGTCCATCGACTTGGTGACGGCCTTGCGCCACAGGCGCAGCTGGCGGTCGCGCTCGGCCTCGTCGAGCGAGGGCTCCCAGCGGCGGTCCTCCTGCCAGTTGGCGGACAGGTCGTCGAGGCCGCTCCAGAAGCCGACCGCGAGGCCCGCGGCGTAGGCCGCACCGAGCGCGGTGGTCTCCGCCACGACCGGACGCACGACCGGGACGCCGAGGATGTCGGCCTGGAACTGCATGAGCGCGTCGTTGGCGACCATGCCGCCGTCGACCTTGAGCTCGCTGAGATCCACTCCGGCGTCCGCGTTGACCGCGTCGAGCACGTCGCGGGTCTGGAAGGCCACAGCCTCCAGCGCAGCGCGCGCGATGTGGTTCTTGTTCGCGTAGCGGGTGAGGCCGACGATCGCGCCACGGGCGTCCGGACGCCAGTACGGTGCGAACAGACCCGAGAACGCCGGGACGATGTACACGCCGCCGTTGTCCTCGACCTTCTCGGCCAGCTCCTCGACCTCAGGGGCGGAGGAGATGATGCCGAGCTGGTCGCGCAGCCACTGGATGAGCGAGCCGGTGACCGCGATCGATCCCTCCAGCGCGTAGTGCGTGGGCTGGTCGCCGAGCTTGTAGCCGACGGTGGTGAGCAGGCCGTTCTTCGAGCGGACGATCTCCTCGCCCGTGTTGAAGATGAGGAAGCAGCCCGTGCCGTAGGTGTTCTTGCTCTCGCCCTTCTGGAACGCGGCCTGCCCGAACGTCGCCGCCTGCTGGTCGCCCAGGATGCCGGCGATCGGCGTCTCGCGCAGCAGCGACGAGCTCTCGGCGGCACCGTAGACCTCGGAGGAGGAGCGGATCTCCGGCATCATCGAGCGCGGTACACCGAACGCCTCGAGGATGTCGTCGCGCCATTCCAGCGTCTCGAGGTCCATGAACATCGTGCGCGAGGCGTTCGTCACGTCGGTCGCGTGCACGCCGCCGTCGATGCCGCCGGTCAGGTTCCACAGGACCCAGGTGTCGGTCGTGCCGAAGAGCAGGTCTCCAGCCTCGGCCTTCTCGCGGGCCCCCTCGACGTTCTCCAGGATCCAGGTGATCTTGGTGCCGGAGAAGTAGGTCGCCAGCGGGAGGCCGACGATCGACTTGAACCGGTCGACGCCCTCGTCGCCCGCGAGGCGGTTGACGATCTCCTGCGTGCGGGTGTCCTGCCAGACGATGGCGTTGTAGACCGGCTTGCCCGTGGTCTTGTCCCACACGACGGCCGTCTCGCGCTGGTTCGTGATGCCCACGGCGGCGATGTCGTGGCGGGTCAGATCGGCGCGCCCGAGGGCCAGACCGATCACCTCCTGGACGTTGCGCCAGATCTCGGCGGCGTCGTGCTCCACCCAGCCGGCCTTGGGAAGGATCTGCTCGTGCTCCTTCTGGCCGGTGGCGACGATGCTGCCCTTCTTGTCGAAGATGATCGCGCGGCTCGACGTCGTTCCCTGGTCGATCGCGATGATGTAGTCAGCCATGTGTTCTCCTTTGAATTCCCGAGCGGTTGAGGGGGATCAGCCGGCGAGGCTGAGCAGGCCGGGGGCGGCGAGGGCGGCGATGACACCACCGATGAGCGGACCGACGACGGGAACCCACGAGTAGGACCAGTCGCTGGAACCCTTGCCCTGGATCGGGAGGATCGCGTGGGCGATGCGCGGACCGAGGTCACGCGCCGGGTTGATCGCGTAGCCGGTGGGACCACCGAGCGATGCACCGATCGCGACCACCAGCAGGGCCACCGGGAGAGCCGTGAGCGGGCCGAGGCCACCGGGCGTGCCGACCTCGATGTCGCCGTAGTCCGCGAACGCGAAGATGACGAAGACGAGGACGAAGGTGCCGATGATCTCGGTGACGAGGTTCCAGCCGTAGGAGCGGATGGCGGGGCCGGTGGAGAAGACGCCGAGCTTGTTGGCGGCCTCCGGCTCCTCGTCGAAGTGCTGCTTGTAGGCGAGCCAGACGACGATCGCGCCGATGATCGCGCCGAGGAGCTCCGCGGCGGTCGCGGTGAGGAACATCGCGAAGGTGATCTTGCCGGCGACCAGCAGGCCGATGCCGACGGCCGGGTTCAGGATGGCACCGGAGTACGCCGAGACGAGCACACCCGCGAACACCGCGAGACCCCATCCCCAGTTGACCATCAGGAAGCCGCCGCCGAAGCCCTTGTTCTTCGCCAGGGCGACGTTCGCGACCACACCGCAACCGAGCAGGACCAGCATCGCGGTGCCGACGAGCTCGGAGAGGAAGTAGAGACCGAGATTGACGTCAGTCATGTCTTCGTTGACCTTTCTTGCGGGTCGGGGCCCCTCTGCCCCGACCCCTTATGGGGTAGCACCGCGAGGAGGGCGCGGTGGTCGGAGCCCCGTCAGCCGCGGGCGCGGGACGGGATGTGGAGTCCGTGTCGCTCGTTCAGCAGCACACGCGTCTGCTCCACCTCGGCGTCGTGACGCTCGCGGTCCCATCCGAGGAGGGGAGCCAGGGCGTCGGCGATCTCGTCGAGCACCTCTGCCCGCGCGCCGCCGGTGAAGGCGATGCTGGTGCGGCGGAGGATGACGTCCTCGAGACGGGTGACCATCTCCTCGTTCACCATCCACTCCAGCTCGCGCGTCGACAGGTCGCCGCCGGCGAGGGGCGCGTCGTCCCCCTGCTCGACGAAGGCCCACACGGCCGCTGCCCGGGTGCCGTAGCGCGCGAGGAGCTGCTCGGCGCGAGCGCCGGCGCCGGGAAGGTTCTCCTGGATCCAGATCCGCTTCGCCTTCTCGGTGCGCGGGAACTCGCGTCCGCCGCCGATCGCGCGACCCGCCGTGGACACGGTGCGCGCGCGGCCGAGGAGGCCGAGCACCGTGTCGGAGAGGGACTCGCCCAGGGCGCGGAACGTGGTCCACTTGCCGCCGACCAGGCTCACCAGCGGGACGGCGCCCTGGCGGTCGACCTCGACGCGGTAGTCGCGCGAGACGAAGCCGGGAGCGGTGTCCTCGTGGCGGGGGAGCGGGCGGATGCCGGAGAAGTTGTAGACGATCTGCTCACGCGTCACCGCGATGGACGGGAACACGTGGTGGACGAGGTCGAAGAAGTAGTCGATCTCCTCCTCGGTGCACACCGGCACCTCGCGCGGGTCGGCATCGATGTCGGTGGTGCCGACGAGGACGCGGCCCTTGAGCGGGTAGATCAGCACGATGCGGCCGTCGGAGTGCTCGAAGAAGATCTCACGACCCCGCGTCGCCGCCAGCAGCTCGGGGTTGTCGAGCACGATGTGCGATCCCTTGGTGCCGCCCATGAAGTGCGTGTCGGTGCCGAGGGCGTCGTTCGTGAGGTCGGTCCAGGGGCCGGAGGCGTTCACGACGACATCGGCGGTCACGGTGAACTCGATGCCGCTCTCGCGGTCCCGGAGCGTGATCTGCTCGCCGTCGCGGCCGATCGCCTCGACGTAGTTCAGCGCCACGGCACCGGGGTGCGCGGCGCGGCCGTCCTGCAGCACATCGAGCGCGAGGCGCTCGGGGTCGTGCATCGACGCGTCGTAGTACGTGGCCGTGTACTTGATCTTCGGATCCATCGACGGCAGCTCGGCGAGGGACTTCTTGCGGCCGAGGAAGCGGTGCCGGGGCACGGTGCCGCCGTCGCGGGAGAACGTGTCGTAGATCGTGAGGCCGACCTTGATGAGGAAGGCGCCGCGCTCCTTCGGCTTCCCGCTCTTGTGCGTGAGGAAGCGGAGCGGAGCGGAGAGGATCCCGGAGAACGTGGAGTAGATCGGGATCGTCGTCTGCAGCGGCTTGACGTAGTGCGGAGCGATCTTGAGCAGACCGTTGCGCTCCTCCACCGACTCGCGCACGAGGCGGAACTCGCCGTTCTCCAGGTAGCGGATGCCGCCGTGGATCATGTGGCTCGACGCCGCGGAGGCACCGGAGGCGAAGTCACCGCGCTCGACGAGGACGACGTCGACGCCCTGCAGGGCCAGGTCGCGGAACGTGGAGATGCCGTTGATGCCGCCGCCGATGACGAGGACACTGGTGCGCCCGGATTCGCGGAGCGCGCGGACCGCGTCCCGCTCCGGGGACGTGTGGGTGGAATCGATCATCGTCGACCCTCTCTTCCTTGCTTGCCACCAGCATCGACCTCCGTGACGCCGCGCGCAAGCTCGCTGCACATATGTGCAAGGATCGAGGGAGAGGAGGTCATCATGGCGGGATCCGGAGCGCCATCGCGCGACGGCAAGCTGGTCGCCGCGCTCACCGCTGCGCAGCTCTACTACATGCAGGACAAGACCATGGAGGTCATCGCGCAGGAGCTCGGCACCTCGCGATCGTCCGTGTCGCGGCTGCTCAGCTTCGCGCGGGAGAGCGGCCTCGTCGACATCCGCATCAATTCGCCGCTGGAGCGCCTCGGGATGCTCGAGCAGCGCATCAGGGACCGGCACCGGGTGGTGGCGCACGTGGTGCCGATGGCCGAGATCGTCAGCGAGGTCGAACGTCTGGAGCGCGTCGCTCTGACCGCGGGACGACTCCTGTCGCAGTTCGTGGACTCGAACATGATCGTCGGCGTCGCGTGGGGATCGACGATCAGCGCGGTCAGCCGCGGTCTCACCCAGAAGGAGACGCACAACACGACGTTCGTGCAGCTCAACGGCGCCGGGAACACCCAGACGAGCGGTGTGGAGTACTCCAGCGACATCCTGCAGCGCTTCGGGAGCGCGTTCGGGGCGCAGGTGCAGCAGTTCCCGGTCCCCGCGTTCTTCGACGACCCCGCCACTCGCGAGGCGATGTGGCGCGAGCGCAGCACCCGGCGCGTCCTCGACCTGCAGGCGAAGATGGACATCGCCGTGTTCAGCCTCGGGTCCCCGGCCGCGGAGGTGCCCAGCCGGGTGTACGTCGGCGGCTACCTCGGTCGGGAGGACTACCGCAGTCTGCGCGAGGACCACGCGATCGGCGACGTGGCGACGGTCTTCTTCCGCGCCGACGGCTCCTGGCGCGACATCCGGCTCAATGCGCGGGCGACGGGGCCGGGCCTCGATCGGCTGCGGCGCGTGCCGAGGCGGGTCTGCGTCGTCTCCGGCGTGCCCAAGCTCGCGAGCCTGCGCGCGGCTATCGCGGCCGAGCTCATCACCGACGTGGTCCTGGACGAGGGGCTCGCGCGCCGGCTCGTCGAGGACTGAGGGGCGTTCGCGTCACTCGCCTTCGATCGAGGACTGCGGTCCGGTCCGGAACTCCCGGATGAGGTGCTGGACCACGGCGCGGAGGTCGCCGTCCGTGGCGTCGGCGACCGCGAGCTGACGGGCGTAGCTCGCTCCGCCGTCGAGGATCGTCGCGATGCTGCCGAACTCGCGCACGCACCCGAGCTCGACGGCGACCGGGGCCAGTTCCTCGATCTTCTCGGTCAGGTGCTCGCGCACGGGGCGCTGCGTGCCGATCGTGTCGACGATGACCCGGGCGTCCAGGCCGTATCGGGCCGCGCGCCACTTGTTCTCGCGGTGGAACCACGCGGGGAGGTCGGGCAGGGCGGCCCCTTCATCCAGGAGCCGGGAGAAGTGCTCGACGAGGACCTGCACGAGCGCGGCCACCGCGGCCATCTCGGAGAGCGTGGATAGGCCGTCGCACGCGCGGACCTCGATCGTGCCCCAGCGCGGGGCGGGACGGATGTCCCAGCGCACTTCCGTGGCATCGGCCATGACACCGGTGCGGACCATGTCGTCCAGGTAGCGCTCGAACTCCGACCAGTCGCGCAGCGGCCAGGGAAGGCCCGCCGTGGGCAGCTGCTGGAAGACGAGAGCGCGATTGGAGGCGTACCCCGTGCGTTCCCCGGCCCAGAACGGGCTGGACGCCGACAGCGCCTGCAGGTGGGGGAGGTAGGCCGACAGTGCGTTGATGATGGGGAAGACCTTGCGCTGCTCGTCGACGCCCACGTGCACGTGGATGCCCCAGATCATCATGTTGCGCCCCCACCACTGGGTGCGCTCGATGAGGGTGTGGTACCGGGTCTTGTCGGTCACCGACTGGTCGTACCACTGGGCGAACGGGTGGCTTCCGGCGGAGAGCAGCTCGATCCCTGCCGGATCGGTGGCCGACCGCACGGCCGCGATCGCGTTCGCGATGTCGTCGACGGCGTGGGCCACGGAGTCGCCGATCCCGCTGGTCACCTCGATGGTGTTGGTGAGGAGCTCGCCGGTGACGGTGTGGCGTTCGTCCTCGCTCTCCGCCTCCAGCGCGGCGAGGAGCTCCGGCGCGCGACCGACGAGATCACCGGTCTCGGGATCGGCGAGCATGATCTCCCACTCGAGACCGACGGTGGAGCGGGCCGAAGCGGCGAAGTCGAGCTGCACGGGGACAGTCTGACACGGGGCTGGGCCTGCTCCGCAACGCCGTGTCGCCGGGTTTCGCACCCGGCGCACGCATCTGGCAGAATAGAGGGTCGGACGACGTGCTCGACCCTCTATCCAGCGCTCGTCCTCCTCATTTGAGCTTCCGCCGGGTGTGCACCCCACGCTCCAGGCGACCGGTTCGTTTCCTTCCACACCATTCAGGAGAATCGTGGCTGTCAAGATTCGTCTCAAGCGCATGGGCAAGATCCGCGCGCCGTACTACCGCATCGTCGTCGCCGACTCGCGCACCAAGCGCGACGGTCGCGTGATCGAGGAGATCGGCAAGTACCACCCCACCGAGGAGCCCTCGTTCATCGAGGTCGACTCCGAGCGTGCGCAGTACTGGCTCTCCGTCGGCGCGCAGCCGACCGAGCAGGTCACCGCCATCCTCAAGATCACCGGCGACTGGGGCACCTTCAAGGGCGACAAGGACGCGAAGTCCACCCTCAAGGTCGCCGGCGAGAAGGCCGCGTTCGAGGCCGACGCCTCGAAGAAGTCGGTCATCAAGCCCAAGGCGGAGAAGAAGGAGGAGGCCCCCGCTGCGGAGGCCCCCGCCGCTGACGCCGACGCGGAGGCCGCTGAGGCTCCCGCCGCCGACGCCGAGTAATCCATCGTGCTCGCCGCCGCGCTCGAACACATCGTCAAGGGGATCGTCGATCACCCCGAAGATGTGCGCATCCACGAATCCTCGTCGCCCCGTGGCGACCTGCTCGAGGTGCGTGTGCACCCCGACGACCGTGGACGCGTGATCGGGCGCGGCGGCCGCACGGCCAAGGCCCTGCGCACTCTCGTGAGCGCCCTCGCCGACGGGCGCCGCGTCCGCGTCGACGTCGCGGACGACTGACGTGGTGTCGCAGGACCGCATCCAGGGCCGTAACCAGCTGCGCGTCGGACGCCTGGTCAAGGCTCACGGGCTCAAGGGCGCCCTGAAGCTCGAGCTCTACACCGACAACCCGGAGCGGCGATTCGTCCCCGGGGCCGCGTTCACGTTGCAGGTGCCCGAGGCATCTCCGTGGCATGGCAAGGAGATCGTCGTCCGCGAATACCGCGTGATGAACGGCAACCCCGTCGTCTTCTTCGAGGACGTGGACGATCGCAACGCGGCCGAGAGCCTCGTCCGCGCCATCCTCTGGATGGACCAGGACGAGGACGAGACCGAGGACAACGCCTGGTTCGACCATCAGCTCGTCGGTCTGGACGTGGTCCGCGACGAGACCGTCGTCGGCCGCGTGGTCCGCGTCGAGCACCTGCCGGCGCAGGACCTCCTGATCGTGAAGCCGTCGACCGGCGGCACGGACGAGGTGATGGTCCCTTTCGTCGAGGCCATCGTCCCCACCGTCGACGTGGCGGCCGGCCGCGTCATCGTGACCCCGCCGGCCGGGCTCTTCGAGGAGCTTCCCGAGTCGGAGGACGGGACCGCCGCCTCCGACGGCGCCGAGTGACCGCTGATACGGTTCCCCCGTGCGCATCGACGTCGTCTCCATCTTCCCCTCGTACTTCGACGGACTGACGCTTTCCCTGCTCGGCAAGGCGCGAGGCTCAGGTCTGCTCGACCTGCAGGTGCACGATCTGCGCGACTGGACGCACGACCGGCATCGCACCGTCGACGACACCCCGTACGGCGGGGGAGCCGGCATGGTCATGAAGCCGGAGCCCTGGGGCCTCGCCCTCGATGAGCTCACGGCGGACGCCACCCCCGCGCCGACCATCATCTTCCCGTCGCCGGCCGGGGAGGTCTTCACCCAGGCGACCGCGCGGGAGCTCGCGGGACGCGAGCACCTCGTGTTCGGCTGCGGGCGCTACGAGGGCATCGACGAGCGCGTCTTCGAGTACGCCGCTGAGCGTGGCGAGGTGCGGCTGCTGAGCCTCGGCGACTACGTGCTCAACGGCGGCGAGGTGGCGACGATGGCGATGATCGAGGCCATCGGTCGGCTGATCCCGGGTGTCGTCGGCAATCCGGAGAGCCTGGTGGAGGAGTCGCACGAGGACGGCCTCCTCGAGTACCCGTCCTACACGAAGCCGTCGGTCTGGCGGGAGCGCGCCGTCCCCGACGTGCTCCTCAGCGGCAACCACGGCGCGATCGCGGCATGGCGGCGTGAGCAGCAGCTCGTCCGCACCCGCCTGCGACGCCCCGATCTGCTGCCGGACGCGCCGACCGACGGCTGACCCTGCCATCCGTCGCGACGAGTGCTGTTAGCGTCGAGGCATGGTGGATGTGACACGCGCGCGATCGTTCGAGAGCATCGGCGAGGAGTACGACCGCTACCGGCCGGGGTTCCCGGAGCGCGCGGCCGACATCATCGTTCCGGACCGCGTGGCGACGGCGCTCGACCTCGGCGCCGGCACCGGGAAGTTCACGGGCCTGCTCGTCGCGCGGGCGACGCAGGTGATCGCGATCGAGCCGTCCGCGCCGATGCTCGCCGTGCTCGCGCGCACGCTCCCGACGGTCGACGCGCGGCCGGGGACCGCGGAGAGCATCCCCGTTCCGGACGGCTCCGTCGATGCCGTCAGCGTCGCGCAGGCGTTCCACTGGTTCGATCGGGACGCGGCGGCGGCTGAGATCGCCCGCACGCTCGTCCCTCACGGAACGCTCGGGCTGCTGTGGAATCGCGCCGACCCCGCCTGTGCCTGGGATCTCGCGTGCCACCGGGTGGCGCATCCCGCGGTCGGCGCGGACGACGACACCTCCGCGTCGGCGACAGACCTTCCCGGTTTCGTCCTGGAGATCCACGAGGAGGTGCGCTGGACCGAGCGGATCACCCGCGAGGACTACCTCCGACGGTGGGGCACGGTGAGCAGCTTCCTCGTGGCGGACGAGGCACAGCGCACGGCGATGGTGGCGGCCCTGGAAGCGGTGCTGGACGGCACGGATGAGACGCGGGGGAAGGCGGAGTTCGATCTGCCGCACCTCACCGACGTGTTCCGTTACCGCCGCGCATGAGGATCTGGTCGCTGCATCCGGAGTACCTCGACCGTCAGGGGCTCGTCGCCTGCTGGCGGGAGACCCTCCTCGCTCAGGCGGTGCTCGCCGACGCCACGAAGGGGTATCAGCGACACCCGCAGCTCGAGCGCTTCCGGGCGACGGCCGATCCCGTGGCCACGGTGGGTGCGTACCTGGTGGGCGTCGCCGATGAGGCGGACGAGCGCGGCTACCGTTTCGACCGCACGCGTATCCGGCGCGCGGAGTCGGCGGTGCCGTCGATCCCGGTCACCACGGGTCAGCTGGCAAGCGAGTGGGCGCATCTGCGGGCGAAGCTCGCCGAGCGCAGCCCGGACGTGCTCCGTCGGCACGGGTCTGTGGAGCTACCGAAGGCGCACCCGCTGTTCGTCGTCGTGCCCGGGCCGGTCGCGCCCTGGGAGCGCGCCGACCCCGCGACCGGAGTCAGTCGACGCCGAGGAACGAGCGATCCGTCAGGATGATCGGTCCGTCCTCGGTGATGGCGATGGTGTGCTCGGAGTGCGCGCCGCGGGAGCCGTCCGCGCTCCGCAGCGTCCAGCCGTCGGGGTCGGTGATCAGCTCGTCCGTCGTCGCGAGGAACCAGGGCTCCAGGGCGAGCACGAGGCCGGCGCGGAGCGGGAAACCGCGTCCTGCGCGGCCGTCGTTCGCCACATGAGGGTCGCCGTGCATCGTGCGGCCGACGCCATGGCCCCCGAAGTCGGTGTTGATGGAGTAGCCCTCGCCGTGCGCGACGTCGGCGATCGCGGCGGAGATGTCGCCGATGCGCTTGCCGACCACCGAGGTCTCGATCGCGGCGGCCAGCGCGCGTTCCGTGGTGTCGATGAGACGGAGGTCCTCGTCCCGCGGCGTACCCACGACGAAGGAGACCGCGGAGTCGGCGACCCAGCCGTCGACCGAGACGGCGAAGTCCAGGGTGACGAGGTCGCCGTCCCGGAGCGCGTAGTCATACGGGAGGCCGTGCAGCACGGCGTCGTTCACCGAGGTGCAGATGACCTTGCCGAAGGGGCTCGCCCCGAAGGACGGGTGGTAGTCGATGTAGCAGGACTCGGCGCCGGCCTTGCGGATCATGTCATGGGCCCGGCGGTCGATCGCCAGGAGGTTGGTGCCGACCTTCGTCTCGTCGCGCAGGGTCGCCAGCGTCTCGGCGACGAACCGGCCTGCCGCGCGCATCTCATCGATCTCGGCAGGGGTGCGCAGTTCGATCATCAGTGTCCTCTCGTCGTCTCCATTCTCCCTGATCGGACGGGTGCCCGGCGCCTGCCGCTCTCAGCGAACACCCGTGACGCGCAGGCGCGGTCGCCGTAGCATCGGAGCATGTGGATCCGACAGGCCTTCTTCCGCTGGCTGCTGCCGTCGGCGTTCCTCCTGCCGCTGTGGCTGCTCATCGGCTGGGCCGTCTTCCAGGGCGGCTGGTCGATCCTCTGGGTGCTGCTCATCGCGATGCCCTCGGTGTTCCTGGGACAGCTCCTGCTCACGCTGCTGACGCGCTCCCGCCCGTCGGTCCGCGCCGAGCGCGCCGTCTCGTGGTGGGACGTCGCCGGGTTCGGTCTCTGGCACGCGCTCACGATCGCGGTCGGCTTCTTCATCGACGGGGCCTTCGGCTGGCTCCTCGCGGCCGCCATCGTCGCGGGCATCGCCCTGGTCTGGCTGCAGCTGTGGCAGCTCTGGAACGAGGCGCGGGGGAGTGGGACGCGCATCCGCGAGACCATCTCCTGGTCGACGATGACGCCGCCGCGCACCGACAGCCCGCAGACGAGCGTGCACGAGGTGATCGTGGTGCGGGAGACCGACGACAGGCTCTGACCCGCCGTTTTGGCCGGACCTGTCATCCGTGGCAGAATGGTTCTTTGTGCCGTGACCGGCTCTGCCCCAGGGGAGCCCGCGGACGCGTCAGCGCCGTTCGGCACACTCCCATTCTTGTTCCTTCCTAATCCGTGCATCCGACCTGAGGCGAGTGCAGAGAGAGACGATCATGCAGATCCTCGACGCCGTCGACGCGGCTTCGCTCCGTTCCGACATCCCCGAGTTCTTCCCCGGTGACACCGTCAAGGTGCACGTCAACATCACCGAGGGCAACCGCTCCCGTATCCAGGTCTTCCAGGGCGTCGTCATCGGCCGCCAGGGTGACAGCGTCCGCGAGACCTTCACCGTCCGGAAGATCAGCTTCCAGGTGGGTGTCGAGCGTACCTTCCCCGTGCACTCCCCGGTGATCGACCACATCGAGGTCGTCACCCGCGGTGACGTGCGTCGCGCCAAGCTCTACTACCTGCGCGAGCTCCGCGGCAAGAAGGCGAAGATCAAGGAGAAGCGCGTCAACAACTGACGCGAAGCTTCTTCACAGCACCCCGGGACACGATGTCCCGGGGTGCTTTCGTTCTGTCCCCGGTGTGCGAACCTTGTTACTGCCGTGCGCTCACGGTGCACTCTTCGAGAAGGAACCAGATGACTGACTCTCCGTCCGCACGCCCGACACGACGGCGGCGCGGGTTCCTGGTCTTCCTCCGAGACGTGCTGGTCATCGTCGTCATCGCCGCGCTGGTGTCCTTCGTCATCAAGACGTTCGTCGTGCGCTCGTTCTACATCCCCTCGGCCTCCATGGAGCGGACGCTGCTGATCGACGACCGCATCCTCGTCGACGAGCTCACGCCGCGGTGGACCGGCTACGAGCGCGGCGACATCGTCGTCTTCAAGGATCCGGGCGGGTGGCTCGACCCGATGCCGCAGGCGCCGGCACAGCCGCCGCTGGTCAAGGCCGTCGATTGGGTTCTCACCTTCGTGGGCATCTCGGCGACCGACACCCAGGACCACCTCGTCAAGCGCGTGATCGGGGTCGAGGGCGACCACGTGGTGTGCTGCAACGCGCTGGGGCAGATCACGATCAACGGCGCCCCGATCGACGAGCTGAGCTACCTGAACCTCCCCGAGGGGGACACCGCGGCCTCCAACGAGCCGTTCGACGTCGTCGTGCCGGAGGACTCCGTATGGCTCCTCGGCGACAACCGGGACCGCTCCCGCGACGCCCGCGCACACCAGGAGCTGCCCAGCGGCGGTTTCGTCCCCGTCTCCAACATCGTGGGCAAGGCGTTCCTGACGACCTGGCCGCTCGACCGATTCGGACCGATCGACGGCCACCACGACATCTTCACGGGAGTGCCGGACCCCGAATGACCGTCATCACGCCTCGACTGACCCTGGAGCGGAAGCTCCTGGGGGAGTGCGACCTCATCATCGCTCTCGATGAGGTCGGTCGCGGCGCACTGGCGGGACCGGTGGCCGTCGGAGCAGCCGTGATGGACGCCACAGGCGCCCGCCGTCGGGTTCCGGAGGGCCTGCGCGACTCGAAGCTGGTCCCCGAGCGCCGGCGACCCGACGTCGCCGCCCGGGCGGCCTCCTGGGTGCAGGCCTCGGCCGTTGGCTGGGCGACCGCGGCGGAGGTCGACGAGGTCGGGATCATGCGGGCGCTGGGGCTCGCCGCCTCGCGGGCCGTGGAGGGGGTGGTGGCGCTGGGCGCGACGGTCGAGAACGCCCTGGTTCTCCTCGACGGCAACCACGACTACGTCTCGCGAGTGCATCCCGTGCCCCTGCGTGTGCGGCCCGTCATCAAGGCGGATCGCGACTGCGCCTCGGTGTCCGCGGCGTCGGTGATCGCGAAGGTCGCGAGAGACGGTCACATGGCGGAGCTGCACGAGGGTCACCGTGACTACCAGTGGGATCGCAACAAGGGGTACGCGAGCCCGGAGCACCGGGAGGCCATCCGCTCGTTCGGGCTCTCCCCGTTCCACCGGTCGTCGTGGGCGATCGCCGACGCGCCGACGCTGTTCTGAGAGGCCGCGCCCGGGATGCCGCGACCGGCGCCGGACGACCATAGGATGGACTCATCATGGATGAGGAAGCCTTCGACGACTACGACCGCGAGCTGGAGCTCGCGCTGTTCCGCGAGTACCGCGACGTCGTCTCTCAGTTCCAGTACGTCGTGGAGACCGAGCGTCGCTTCTACCTGGCCAACGAGGTCAACGTCGTGCGGCGGGACACCGAGCACGACTTCTACTTCGAGATCTCCATGAGCGACGTGTGGGTGTGGGACATCTACCGGGCCGACCGCTTCGTGAAGGCCGTCCGGGTGCTCACGTTCAAGGACGTGAACGTCGAGGAGCTCCAGCGTCGCGAGTTCGAACTGCCGCAGGAGCTCTCCCTCGACGGAGAGTGACGCGGCGCGCCGTTCCTGCACAGCGGTGACATTCTTCGCCGTTTCCACAGCCTCTGGACTGGTCGCGCGGGACCACGGCGGTGACGGGGTGCTGACGTCCATCCTTTCGGGATGGCAGCGAAAGACGACCTCGGACGAGCCGGGGAGCAGCAGGCAGCGGACTATCTGACGAAGCGCGGGTATCGGATCGTCGACCGCAACTGGCGGTGTCCCCAGGGCGAACTGGATCTCGTGGCGATCGTCGGGGCTCACCTGTCCGTCATCGAGGTCAAGACGCGGCGGTCGACGGCGTTCGGGCACCCGTTCGACGCCATCGATGACCGGAAGCGTCGGCGGCTGTGGCGGCTCGCTCATGCGTGGCGGGCGGAGCATCTCGATCTGGCGCGCGGACGGGTCCTCCGGGTGGAAGCGATAGGTATCACCGGTGCGTCCCCGGGGACAGCCACCGTCGAGCACCTCGAGGACATCGCATGAGCACCGCACGCACGTGGTCCGTGGCGCTCACGGGAGCGGACGGGCACGTGGTGGAGGTCGAGGCCGACCTCTCCCCGCAGACGCCGGAGTTCCGCATCATCGGGCTCCCGGACAAATCCCTCGGGGAGGCGGTGCAGCGCGTGCACAACGCCTGCGTGAACTCCAGCCTCCCGCTTCCGCGGCGGCGCCTGACGGTGAACCTCTCACCGGCGAGTCTGCCCAAGCACGGGGCCGCCTTTGACCTCGCGATCGCGGTGGCCTGCCTGGCCGCGAGCGATGTGATCGCTCGGCGCGCCGTCCGGCAGACCGTGCACCTGGGGGAGCTCGGGCTGGACGGGCGGCTGCGTCCCGTGCCGGGCGTGCTTCCCGCCGTCTTCGCCGCCGCGCGCGCGGGGTTCGAGCGTGTGATCGTGCCCCACGGCAACGCGACCGAGGCGGGTCTCGTCGCCGGCGTGGAGGTGCGCGCCGCCGCCTCGCTCGCGGAGGTCGCCGCCTGGCACGGCGCGGACGTGGACGTGCCCGACGTCGAGCCGGTCCCGGGGCCACAACCGCCGGAGGACGACCCCGATGAGCGCGATCTGAGCGATGTCCTCGGACAGGAGGAAGCCGTCGAGGCGCTCATCGTCGCGGCCGCCGGTGGCCACAACATGCTCCTGAGCGGTCCGCCGGGAGCAGGGAAGACGATGCTCGCAGGGCGCCTGCCCGGGATCATGCCGCCGCTGACCGAGCAGGAGGCCATCGAGGTGGCCTCGGTGCGCTCCCTCTGCGGTGAGGCCGTGACCGGGCTCGACCATCAGCCCCCGCTGGTCGCGCCGCACCACAGCGCCTCTGTGGCGGCGATGGTGGGAGGCGGATCGCGGACGGCGCGACCCGGAGCGGTGGCCCGTGCGCACCGGGGCGTCCTCTTCCTCGACGAGGCGGCGGAGTTCCCGCGGGTGGCCCTGGACGCGCTCCGTCAGCCGCTCGAGACCGGCTTCGTGGACGTGCATCGGTCCGGCTTCGTGGTGCGGTTCCCGGCGCGTTTCCAGCTGCTTCTGGCGATGAACCCGTGTCCCTGCGGCAACCGGGGCGTGCGTGATGGCGACTGCATCTGTCCGCCGCAGGCGCTGCGGCGTTACGCCACTCGGCTCTCCGGTCCGTTGCGCGACCGGCTCGACATCGATCTCCCGGTCACGCGCGTCGCGGCGTCGCGCTCGCTGGCGGGGGAGCGGTCGGGTGTCACGACCGTCGAGGCGCGGAACCGCGTCGGAGCGGCGCGCGCACGGGCCGAGCGGCGTTGGCGCGGTACGCCGTGGCGTCGGAACGCGGAGATCCCCGGCACCGTGCTTCGCCACGGCGGCTACCGTCTCCCGTCGGACGTGCGGGCGGGGCTCGATCGGGCGTTGGAACGCGGCGCGTTGACGCTCCGCGGCTACGACCGCGTCCTCCGGGTCGCCTGGACCATGGCCGATCTCTCCGGGCGGGACAGTCCCGGTTCGGACGAGGTCGGGCGGGCGCTCCTCCTGCGGACGGGGGCGGCACGATGATCGACGGACTCCTCTCCCAGAAGGATGCGCTCGACGCCGCGCGGGGCGTGCGCGGGACAGAGGAGGTGACGGAGGCGCTGGCGCGGGTCGCGTGGTCCGTCATCGCCGACCCGGGGGACGCCGTCGCCGCGACCCTCGTGCGCGAGTTCGGACCGGCCGACGGGCTGCGCTTCGCGTTGGACGGGGCAGGGCGGTCCTGGCCGGTGGTCCGCGCCCTCGGCGCCCGGCGGGCTCTCGACGAGGCGCGCGCACGGTGGCGGCAGCGCGCCGACCCGGTGGCTGTGGTCGCGGCCCTCCGCGGCGCGCAGAAAGCTGGTGCGCGGCTGCTGCTCCCCGGAGACCCCGACTGGCCGACGGCTGTCGACGATCTCGATGCGGAGGCGCCGATGGTGCTGTGGGTGCGCGGGCGCAGCGACCTCCTGACGAGCGCCGCGCGTGTCGCCATTGTTGGTGCCAGAGCGGCCACCGCTTATGGCGAGCGGGTCGCCGCCGACATGGCCGGAGATCTGGCCCTGGGCGACACGGCTGTCGTGTCCGGCGGAGCTTATGGCATCGACGGAGCGGCACACCGCGCCGCGTTGACCGTCGGCGGGGGAACGATCGCGGTCCTCGCCGGGGGAGTCGACCGCCCGTACCCCGCAGGTCACCGTAACCTCCTGGCCCGGATCGCGGTCGACGGGGTCGTCGTCAGCGAGGTGCCGTGTGGCACGGCGCCGACGCGGTGGCGCTTCCTCGCGCGCAATCGACTGATCGCGGCCCTGGGGCAGGCCACGGTGGTCGTCGAGGCGGGCTGGCGCAGCGGCTCCCTCAATACGGCGGGGCATGCGGCGACGCTGGGCAGGCCGCTCGGCGCGGTACCCGGTCCGGTGACGTCTGCGTCCTCGGCCGGCTGTCACCGGCTGCTGCGCGAATACGACGCGGTGTGCGTCACCTCCGCGGCGGAGGTCGCCGAGATGCTCCCTGTCGGTGCCCGGTCGCCCCGGGGACGTGAAGCGACGGACGAGGGGCGGGTGGGGCTCCTCCGCGCGCTGAGCACGCGGACCGCTCGGACGGAGGCGGAGCTCGCGCAGCGCGCGGGTCTCACCGTCGAGCGGACGAGGGCCCTGCTCGGTCTGCTCGACCTCGACGGGCTCGCTCGCCGCGACGGGGACGGCTGGCGCGGAAGGGGCGCGGCGCCCTAGGGGTACGCGCTGACGGGGTGCGGAGCGCTCGTCGTCGGTCGCGCCCGGCGGGGCGCGTCGCTCTGAAGGCGGGGGAGCGGCAGGCTGGGGATATGGACTTCGCGGTCGCCGTCGAGGCGTTCGCCGACCACCTCGAGAAGGTACGTCGGCTCTCTCCGGCGACCGTGAAGGCGTACCGCTCCGATCTGCGAGACCTCGGGGCGAGCGTCGGGGGCGGCCCGGTCGACCGGATCGACCTGGAGATGCTGCGCGAATGGCTCTGGCAGGCGACCCAGCGTGGTGACGCCCGGGCGACGCTGGCCCGACGCGCAGCCACCGCGCGGGCGTTCTTCGGCTGGGCGCGCGAGCAGGACATCGTCCCCCTCGACCCCAGCCTGCGGCTCGTGGCGCCGAAGCGCGCGAAGACGCTGCCGACGGTGGCATCGAAGGACGCGATGACGGAGCTGTTGGAGCGACACCGGCAGGCGGCGTCCTCGAGCGATCCCACCGCCCTCCGCGACCATGCGGTGCTGGAGCTCCTCTACGGCGCCGCGGTCCGCGTCTCCGAGCTCTGCGGCCTCGACATCGACGACCTGGATCTCGATCGGGGCACGGCCCTCGTGCGGGGCAAGGGCGACAAGGAGCGCGTCGTCCCGTTCGGCGCGCCGGCGCGGGATGCGCTCACCGCCTACCTGCGCCGCGCTCGACCGGCTCTGCTCGCGCGGTCCGGCGCCGCGTCGCCCGCCGTCTTCCTCGGCAGTCGCGGGGGACGTATCGGTCCGCGGACGGTCTACGAGGTGGTCGCCCGTGCGCTCGCGCCCGTCGTCGGCGCCGAGACCGTCGGTCCGCACGCCCTCCGCCATACGGCGGCGACCCACCTGCTGGACGGTGGTGCGGATCTCCGCGCGGTGCAGGAGATCCTGGGGCACGCGAGCCTGGGCACCACCCAGATCTACACGCATGTCTCGGCGGAGCGGCTGACGGCGACGTATCGTCTGGCGCACCCTCGGGCCTGAGCGCGAAGCCCGCGCGTCGGGTCATCCGTCGCAGCAGGGCAGGAGGCGCGCCCGCAGGAGACCGCCGAACAGCACCATCGGGTTGAGGTACTCGCCGTCGCGTCGTACCCCGATGTGCAGCGCGTCCGGGGGAGTGTGACCGCCCGTGGCGACACGGCCGATGTCCTGGCCCCGGCGGACCGGGTCTCCCGCGCGCAGGGGCGACTCCACCGGCTCGAACGTGCTCACGAGACCGTCGGCGTGTCGGATCGTGAGCAGCGGGCGATCGACGACGACGCCCTGGTACGCGACCACCCCCTCCGCCGGGGCGAGGACGGCGTCGCCCGCGCTCGCGACGATATCCATACCGCGGTGCCCGGGACCGTAGGCGTGCGCCGGCGCGCGGTAGGCGACGCTCACGCGCCGAGTCCCCTCGACGGGCCACCGCCAGGGAACGTCGGAGACGAACTCGTCGGGCACGGGCGTGAGGCTGTGCGGTGCCGACAACGCTCGCGCGGCGGGAGGAGACGGGAACGGAGCACCGCCGCACAGGAGCACGACAGCGGCGAGCACGGTGGCGATCAGCACCCGGAGCAGCGAGGGGTGCGGGAAAGAGCGAGGGCGAGGAGTGGATGGAGGAGTCATCACGCGAGTGTGCGTGGCCGGTGCGGGCCGGTGGAGCGGGTTCTCTCCGCCGGGGCCGGAGGCAGGGGAGAAGACCAGGAATTGCGCTGCTGGGGAGGACGAGCTGTGGGCGCATGATCCTGTATGCTGGACGAGCACCTCGATCTCGGGGTGACTACGCGTGCCCAGAGCGACTCCGTCGTGGCATCCACTCCCGCAGGTCCCGTCTCCGAACGGGTGGGCGTGAGCCGGGCACCAGGATGTCCGACCGTCCGGTCGGCATGACAACCTCAACGGCGCGTCCCGCGCCAGAATCAGGAGACGACCATGGCTGTGGTCACCATCCGTCAGCTGCTCGACAGCGGCGTGCACTTCGGACACCAGACCCGTCGGTGGAACCCGAAGGTGAAGCGCTTCATCCTCACGGAGCGCAGCGGCATCCACATCATCGACCTCCAGCAGTCGCTCGGCTACATCGACAAGGCGTACGACTTCGTCAAGGAGACCGTGGCGCACGGCGGCACGATCCTCTTCGTCGGCACCAAGAAGCAGGCGCAGGAGATCCTCGCGGAGCAGGCCACGCGCGTCGGCCAGCCCTACGTGAACCAGCGCTGGCTCGGCGGCCTCCTCACCAACTTCTCCACCATCGCGAAGCGTCTCGCCCGCATGAAGGAGCTCGAGGAGCTCGACTACGAGAACCCCTCCGCCTCCGGCTTTACGAAGAAGGAGCTGCTGCTCAAGAAGCGCGAGCTGGACAAGCTGCACAAGTCGCTGGGCGGTATCCGCAACCTCACCAAGACGCCGTCCGCCCTCTGGGTCGTCGACGCCAAGCGTGAGCACCTCGCCATCGACGAGGCCAAGAAGCTCGGCATCCCGGTGATCGGCATCCTCGACACCAACGCCGACCCGGACGACTTCCAGTACCCGATCCCCGGCAACGACGACGCCATCCGTTCGGTGTCGCTGCTGACGCGCATCATCGCCGACGCCGCCGCCGAGGGCCTGCAGCAGAAGCACAACCCGGAGTCGGGCGACGCCGAGCCGCTGGCCGAGTGGGAGAAGGAGCTTCTCGAGGCTCCAGTGCAGGAGTCCGCTGACGCCGCCGAGGTCGTGACCGCGGATGACGAGGCCGCCGTCGTCGAGACCCCGGCCGCCGACGCCACCGCCGCCGACGAGGCCGGTGCCCAGGCGCACGACGAGGCGATCGCCGCCGCTTCCGGTGAGGAGACCGCCGAGGTCGCCGCCGCCGAGGCCGCTGACGCCAAGTAATCCCTCGTACACCCACACAACGAAGCAAGGAGCCACCACACATGGCCAACTTCACCATCGCCGACCTCAAGGCGCTGCGTGAGCAGCTCGGCACGGGAATGGTCGACACCAAGAAGGCGCTCGAGGAGGCTGACGGCGACGTCGAGAAGGCCACCGAGATCCTGCGCCTGAAGGGTGCGAAGGGCAACGCCAAGCGCGCCGACCGTTCGACCAGCGAGGGCCTCGTCGTCGCTCGCGAGCAGGACGGCGCCGTGACGCTCGTCGAGCTCGCCTGCGAGACCGACTTCGTCGCGAAGAACGAGCGCTTCATCGCGCTGGCCGACAAGGTCGCCGACGCCGTCGCCGCCGTGAAGGCCGACTCGGTCGAGGCCGCCCTGGCCGCTCCGGCGGGCGACAAGACCGTCGAGCAGCTCATCTCGGAAGAGGCCGCCATCATCGGCGAGAAGGTCGAGCTCCGTCGCGTGCGCACCGTCACCGGTGACAGCGTCGAGGTCTACCTGCACCGCACGAGCAAGGACCTGCCGCCGCAGATCGGCGTCGTCGTCGCCTACACGGGTGACGACGCCGCGACCGCGCGCAGCATCGCCCAGCACATCTCGTTCGCCAACCCGTCGTACCTGTCCCGCGAGGACGTCCCGGCGGACGCGGTCGAGAAGGAGCGCGAGATCGTCACCGAGATCTCCCGCAACGAGGGCAAGCCCGAGGCCGCCCTGCCGAAGATCGTCGAGGGCCGTGTCGCCGCGTTCATCAAGCAGGTCGCCCTGCTCGAGCAGGACTACGCGAAGGACAACAAGCTCTCCGTCGCCCAGGTGGCGAAGGACGCCGGTATCACCGTGACGGACTTCGCGCGCTTCAAGGTCGGCGCGTAGCACTGTCGAAGGGGTTCGGATCACTCGATCCGAACCCCTTCTTCATGCCTACCAGGCACTATCTTGAATCGGGACGAGAGGACATCCCCCATGACTGAACGCACCGGACGCCGCCGCGTCCTCCTGAAGCTCTCCGGAGAGGCGTTCGGCGCCGGTCAGCTCGGCGTGAACCCTGACGTGGTCAGCCAGATGGCGCGGGAGATCGCCGCCGCGGTCGACCGCGTCGAGGTGGCCGTCGTCGTCGGCGGGGGCAACTTCTTCCGCGGCGCGGAGCTCAGCCAGCGGGGAATGGACCGCGGACGAGCGGACTACATGGGCATGCTCGGCACCGTCATGAACGCGCTCGCGCTGCAGGACTTCCTGGAGCAGGCGGGCGCCGCCACCCGCGTGCAGTCCGCGATCTCGATGACCCAGGTCGCCGAGCCCTACATCCCGCGTCGCGCAGAGCGCCACATGGAGAAGGGCCGCGTCGTGATCTTCGGCGCCGGCGCAGGCCTGCCGTACTTCTCCACCGACACCGTGGCCGCACAGCGCGCCCTGGAGATCGGCGCACAGGAGGTGCTCGTCGCCAAGAACGGCGTCGACGCCATCTACACCGCCGACCCGAACAAGCACGCCGACGCGGAGCGCATCGAGCGCGTGACCTACCGCGACGCGCTGCAGCAGGGACTCAAGGTCGTCGACTCCACGGCGTTCAGCCTGTGCATGGACAACAACATGGACATGCGCGTCTTCGGGATGGAGCCGGCGGGCAACGTGACCCGCGCGCTCCTGGGCGAGCCCATCGGCACGCTCGTCACGGCCTGAGCGCCTGCACGGGACGGGAGCCCGCTCCCGATAGAATTTCCAGAACACCCCGACGATAGGAGCCACCGTGATCGCGGACGTCCTCGCTGAAACCACCACCCGCATGTCCCGGGCCGTCGAGGCTGCCAAGGAGGACTTCTCCACGGTGCGCACGGGTCGTGCGAACCCCCAGCTCTTCCAGAAGGTGCTGGTCGACTACTACGGCACGCCGACGCCGCTGGCGCAGCTCGCCTCCCTCGCCAACCAGGAAGCGCGCACGCTCATCATCACGCCGTACGACAAGTCGGCGCTCAAGGCGATCGAGCAGGCGATCCGCGACATGCCGAACCTCGGGGCGAACCCCACGAACGACGGCAACCTCGTGCGGGTCACGATGCCCGAGCTCACCGCCGAGCGGCGCAAGGAGTACGTGAAGCTCGTGAAGTCGAAGGCCGAGGACGCCAAGGTCCACGTCCGCGGCATCCGCCGGAAGGCGAAGGACGAGCTGGACGCTCTGAAGAGCGAGCTCGGCGAGGACGAGATCGCCCGCGGCGAGAAGGAGCTGGACGCGCTGACCCGTCAGCACGTCGACCTCATCGACGACGCGCTCAAGCGCAAAGAGGCCGAACTCCTCGAGGTGTAGCTCGTATGTCCGATGAATCGCGCGGCGCCGAGGAGGGCACTCCGGTGACCCGCCGGGAGGCACAGCCGGACCGGGTCTCCGATGGGGGTGCCCCGCTCGGCGATGCGTCGTTCCCGGGATTCGACGCCGGGAGCGTGCCGCCGCGTCCACCTCTCCCCGTCACGCCTCCCGCTCCTTCCGTCACGGCGGAGCGGCTGGACACCGCGGATCACAACGCGATCCGCGAGCAGTGGCGCCAGGCGCGGGATGAGTTCGGGACGCACGTGTCGCACGCCCGCGACCAGCTCGATCAGGCCAACGAACGCATCAAACAGCGCACCGGCCGCGACCTCGTGCTCGCGATCGTGATCGGGCTCGCTTTCGGCGCCGCCCTCCTCGGATCGCTGCTGTTCATCAAGGCGCTGTTCGTCCCGTTCGCGCTGGCCGCCGCCCTCCTCGGCGTCTACGAGCTGTCCCGGGCGCTGCGGGCGGCCGGGCGCCGCGTGGATGTGATCCCGCAGCTGGTCGCGGCCACCTTCCTGGTGCTGTCCGCGTACTTCGCCGAGCCGTGGCTGAGCTGGGTCATGCTGTTCGTCGCCGTGGCCTTCGTCATCGTGTGGCGGCTGCTCGCCCAGATGGTCGCGAAGGACGGTCGCACCTACGGTGACGTGCTCACCGACGCCGTGATCGGCGGTTTCATCCAGGTGTACGTGCCGTTCCTCGCCGGCGTGGCCCTCATCCTGCTCGAGCAGGAGGGCGGCCAGTGGTGGGTGCTGAGCTTCATCGCGATCGCGGTGGCGGCCGACACCGGGGCGTACGCCGCGGGTCTGGCGTTCGGCCGGCATCCGATGGCGCCCCGGATCAGCCCGAAGAAGACCTGGGAGGGCTTCGGCGGCGCCGTGGTCGCCTCCTTGGCGGCGGGCGTGCTCCTGGCCCTGTTCCTCCTCGATCTGCCCTGGTGGGGCGGCGTGATCTTCGGGGCGGCGATCCTGCTGTCCGCGACGCTCGGCGACCTCGGCGAGTCCATGCTGAAGCGCGACCTGGGCATCAAGGACATGAGCTCCTGGCTCCCCGGCCACGGCGGTCTCCTGGATCGCCTGGACAGCATCCTGCTGTCGACCATCCCCGCCCTGTGCATGTACTTCCTCCTCTCTCCCTGGTTGGTGCTCTGATGAACGACAGCGGTGCTGTGATCAACGACGACGGGGTCGACACCTCTGCGCGCAGCATGGCGAAGCCTGCGTTCGCGCTCACGAGCGGTCGCACCAAGGGCTACCACCGTGCGGCCGTCGACACCTTCCTCGCCTCGGCGCGTCAGGCCTTCGAGGGCGGAGGAGACGATCTCACCGCCGAGGACGTGCGCACCGCCTCGTTCCCCCTCGTGAAGGAGGGGTATGCGGTGGCGGAGGTCGATGCCGCGCTCGGCCGGGTCGAGGATGCTTTCGCGGCCCGAGAGCGCGAGCGCGCCGTGCGCGCCCGCGGAGCGGGAGCCTGGGTGGAACAGGCCAGGGCCGATGCACAGGTGATCCTCGACCATCTCGCGCGTCCGCGGCGTCATCGGTTCGCCCGCACCGGAATCCTCACCTTCGGGTACCGCGTCGACGAGGTCGATCACGTCACCTCCCGCATCGTCCGGTACCTCCGCGACGGCGACGCGCTGACCGCCGAACAGCTGCGGTCCGCGGCGTTCCGCATGCAGCGCGGCGGCTACCGCGAGGAGCAGGTCGATGCGCTGCTCGACGCCACGATCGACGTCATCCTGGCGGTCCGCTGAGCCTGCCTGATGGCCTGTTCAGGCAGGTATGCGTAGACTGTCCACCATCGTGAACTCCCGAAACGACATGATTCCCGAACGAAGCGACGCCGCGCTGGTACCCGCAGCGACGGCAACGTCCGCCTCCCGAGGCACGCGACGCTGGTCGCGTCGCCGGGGTGTCGCCGGTGTCTTCAGCTCTCTCGCGGTCGTCGGATTCGCCGCCGCGATGGTCGCTCCGACCGGCGTCGCCCTCGCGCAGCCGGTCGCCACGGAAGCTCCGGACTCCGTGTACGCGGCGGCTCTCGCGGACACGCAGAACCTCACCGTCACCGTGGAAGGCGCAGCGATCACCCCCGTCGAGCGCGGGTCCTTCGAGGTGTACGTCAAGCCGAAGCCCAAGCCCAAGCCGAAGCCGGCGGCTCCCGCGAGCACGCCGTCGTCCGGTTCGCAGGGCGGGTCCTCCGGCGGGGGTCTCCCGCCGTACAGCGGCGGCGGTGCGCCGGCGGAGTGGATGGCCGCGGCCGGCATCGCTCAGGGCGACTGGCAGTACGTCGACTACATCGTGTCGCGGGAGAGCGGGTGGAACCCGAACGCCACCAACTCCTCCTCCGGTGCCTGCGGGCTCGTCCAGGCTCTGCCCTGCAGCAAGGTGCCCGGCAACGGCTACAACCCGGTGGACAACCTCCGCTGGGCCACCGGCTACGCCACCGGTCGGTACGGCAGCTGGGCCGGCGCGTACAACTTCTGGGTCACCAACCACTGGTGGTGAGCCGGCACCATGCCCCGCTCACGTCGTCGTCCTTCCGCGCGCCCTGAGGGCGAGGATTCGTTCGATCGCCTCCTCGCCGGGTGGAAGCGCACCGAGGTGCGTCGTGGCGTGGAGTGGACGGTCCAGCCGGTCTCCGCCGTCCAGGCGCAGAAAGCCTACGTCTGCCCAGGCTGCGGCCGGTCCGTCGACCCCGGGACCGCGCATCTCGTCGCCTGGCGGGCGGATGGCATCCTCGGCGAGGCGGCGGCGCTGGCCGACCGCAGACACTGGCACACCCCCTGTTGGAGGATCGCATGACCATGGAGATCCGCGGACCGCTCGAGCTCCCCGCGACGCGTGAGGACATCGAGCTGCACACCGCAGACGGGCTCACGCTGGTGGGCGAGCTGGCGGTGCCCGAGACGGCCGCCCCGGTGGCCACGCTGGTGACGCTGCATCCGCTGCCGACGGCGGGCGGCTTCATGGACTCGCACATCATCCGCAAGGCGTCCGCACGCCTGCCTGCCCTGGCCGATCTCGCCGTCCTGCGGTTCAACACGCGCGGCACGACGTCGCCGCGCGGCACGAGCGAGGGCGCGTTCGACGGTGGGGCTGCGGAGCAGTTCGACGTCGCCGCCGCCATGGACTTCGTGCGTGACCGCGGACTGCCTCGCCCCTGGATCGTCGGCTGGTCGTTCGGAACGGAGCTCGCGCTGAAGTACGGCGCCGACCACGACATCGAGGGCATCATCCTGCTCTCGCCGCCACTGCACCGCGCGACGGCGGAGGAGGTCGCCGCTTGGGGGACGACCGACCACCGCGTCGTCATCCTCGTCCCCGAGCTGGACGACTACCTGCGCCCCGCCGAGGCCCGGGAGCGGTTCGCGAGCATCCCGCACGCGCAGCTGATCGCCGTCGACGGCGGGAAGCACCTGTGGGTGGGGGAGACGCAGACGAGGCGCGTGCTCACCGAGATCGTCGCCGCGGTCAACCCGTCGGCCCTGCCGCTGCCGACGCACTGGCCCGTCGAGGGCTGACGCGGAGCGACGGTCCGGTCACCGCTCGTTCATGCGGGGGATCAGCACCTGCCGGTAGATGATGAGGATGCTGGCCGCCACGGGGATCGCGATGAGCGCGCCGAGCAAACCGAGCAGGCTTCCTCCGGCGAGGGCGGCCACGACCACCACGGCGCCGGGCACCGACACGGCGCGGCTCATGATCCGCGGCGAGATCACGTACGCCTCGATCTGCATGTAGATGAGGTAGTAGATCGCCGCGGCGAGAGCCGTGCCGGGGGAGCCGAGACCGGGGATCAGGCAGACGAGGACGATGATCGTCGAACCCGTCAACGTGCCGACGAGGGGGATGAGCGAGAAGAAGAAGGCGACGACGGCGAGGACGGCGGGGAACGGCGCGTCGATGATCGTGAGGTAGATGGCGCTGAGGATGCCGTTGATGACTCCCTGGCTGACCTGCCCCATGACGTAGTAGCCCACGGAGTCGGTGATCTGCTCGGAGAGGTCGATGAAGCGGTCCCGCTTGGACGCCGGCACGAGCTGGTACACCGCGCGCTTGAGCGAGGGGGTGGAGGCCGTGAGGTAGATGGTCAGGATGAGCACGATGAAGGCGCCGAACACCCCGCTCAGCACGGCCCCGCTGGCGACGAGCACGCCTTGACCGATCGATCCGCCGATCTCGGCGAGGTTTGTCGCCAGCCAGTCCTCGACGTAGGCGAACACGTCGTCGACGCGGAGGTTGGGGAAGGTCTCCTGGATCCACGTGCGCAGGTCCTCGATGGCGGTTCCCCGCTGCACGATCGCCGTGATCTGCGCGATGAGCTGGGAGATCTGGTCGACCAGCACCGGGAGGACGATCAGCACGATCCCGCTGAAGACCGCCAGCACGGCGACGATCGTGACCAGGACCGCGAGCCAGCGGGGCAGGCGCCGTCGCTCGAGGAACGTGACGAGCGGATCGAGCCCGAGGCTGAGGAAGAGAGCGGTGCCGATGTAGAGCAGCACCGTGGACAGCGTCTGCACGCTGCTGATCAGCACGATGCCGAGGCCCACGCCGAGTGTCGCCACGAGGGCGGTGCGGAACGGGTTGTGGATCTTCATGCAGACTCCTCGGAACGGCTGCAGCAAGGCTACCCATGACCGGCCACGACGCGTCGCCGACGTGCCGCAGCGTCGCCAGGGGAGGGGCCTCGTGGTCAACACACAGGTGACTTCGCTAGTCTGAAATGTCGAGTGTGGCGTCACGGGCGGGAAGCCGTGGTGCGTGAGGAGACTATTCGTGCGTTTCGTATGGGCCGTCGTGGCCTTCGTGCTGGCTGCCGTGCTGATCGGTGCGGGGATCGCCCAACGCACCGTCTTCGTCGGTCCTTCGTCCCAGGAGGCCCGCGTCGACATCGAGGAGCCCGCTCCGTACGTGCTGATGGACGGCGATGTGCTCCGGATGAACCCGGGCGCGCAGAAGGTGCTGATCCGCGGCGAGGGCGAGATCTTCGCGAGCTACGGCCGTACGGCCGACATGGAGGCGTGGCTCTCTGACGCGGAGTACAACCACGTCTCGGTCGGCGACGACGACGAGCTCCTCGTCGAGCACGTCGCGGCCCCGGACCCGGAGGAGTCGGACGAGACCCCCGCGCCGGAGGACTCCGAGACCCCCGCGCCGGAGGACGAGGAGTCCGCCGAGCCCGCCGGCCGCAATCCGGCCGGGTCGGACCTGTGGCTCGACTCCTTCAGCGAGAAGAACTTCCTCTCCACCGACACCATGCAGCTCCCCGAGGGGACGAGCGTGCTGATCGCCTACGACGGCACCGAGGACGCGCCGGACGACATCGTCGTCTCCTGGCCGCTGGACACGCGGACCCCGCTCGCCGGTCCGCTCATGGTCGCGGGCGGAGTCGTGCTGCTGGTGGGGCTCGTGCTCTACGTGCTCGCGATCCGCCACCAGCGCCGTGGCCGCGGCCCGCGCCGGAAGGGGCCGGGGCCGCTGCCCACGACCCAGCCGATCGACGTGGCGGCGCTCCCGCCGTCCGAGCGGGAGGCGCTGGAGGCCGCGGACGGCACGGAGCCGAAGACTCCGGCGCGGAAGGACGACGCGGAGGACGCGGAGGTCGTCGACGAGAAGCCCACGGAGGGGAAGAACGCCATGCAGAGTGTGCGCCCGCGCCGTCGTCGGCGTCTGCTCGTCGTGCCCGCGCTCGGTCTGACCGCGGTGCTGGCCGCCGGCTGCAGCGCCGAGTCCTGGCCGGAGTTCGGGGATGCCTCTGCGTCGCCGTCGCCGAGCCCCACCGTCATCGCGCCCGACAACCAGAAACCCCCGGCGGTCACCGAGACGCAGGCCGACCGCATCCTCGGGGAGATCTCCGAGACGCTGGTGAAGGCCGACGAGGAGAAGGACCTCGATCTCGCGGCGACCCGCCTGGACGGGACCGCTTTGGCGACCCGCACCACCGACTACGCCCTGCGGGAGAAGCTGCCCGACCGCCCCGCACCGGCGGCGATCCCGACCGACGACGTCGAGGTCGTGCTTCCGGAGGCGACCGACCGCTGGCCGCGCACCGTCCTCATGCTCTCGAAGAGCACCGGCGACGACACCGTGCCGCCCGTGGTCCTCACCATGACGCAGGCGGACCCCTGGTCCAACTACAAGGTGACGAACATGGCCGAGATGTCCGCCGACGCGGCCTTCCCCGAGGTGGCGGCGAGCTGGCTCGGCACCTCCCTCGTCCCCGCGGACTCCGCGTTCCTGTCGGTGCCCCCGGACGAGGTCGCCGCCGCCTTCGCGGACGTCGTCGACAACGGGGAGAAGAGCGAGTCGTACGGGCAGTTCGACGAGCTGGCACTCAACCTCGCGAAGTCGATCACCGACAGCCGCCAGAGCCTGGTGCAGGGGCTGGCCGACGCCGGTGCCGCGGAGACCTCGACGGCGGCCTTCGACATGACGCCGACGGAGGAGGACCCGGTCTCCCTGACGACCCTGGACAGCGGTGCCATCGTCGCCGTCTCCGTGCTGGACGTCGAGACGATCACTCCCACCTCGTCCGATGTGGTGATCCGCTTCGGCGACAACGAGGAGGCCAAGGCCCTCACCGGTGCCAACGAGTCCGCCAAGGGCGCCGAGACGACCTATGCATTCCAGCTGTTCTTCGCCGTCCCCTCGCAGGGATCGAGCGACCCGATCCGGCTCCTGGCGTCGCGCCAGGACCTCGTGTCCGTGAAGGTGATCAAGTGAGCGAGATCTCTCCCGCCGCCCTGCGCGGTGCCGTCGACCTGTCCAGCCTGCGCCATCGCCCCTCCGCCCCGGCAGGCGGCTCGGCGACCGCTCCCGCCGGATCTCCGGTCACGGATGTCGTCGTCGACGCGACCGATGAGAACTTCGGCCAGGTGCTCGAGCTCTCCCGCACGGTGCCGGTCGTCGTCGACCTCTGGGCCGAGTGGTGCGGGCCGTGCAAGCAGCTGAGCCCGATCATCGAGAAGGTCACCCGTGAGCTGGGCGGACGCGTCCTCCTCGCCAAGGTCGACGTCGACGCCAACCCGCAGCTCGCGCAGAGCTTCCGCGCGCAGTCGATCCCGATGGTCGTCGCCCTCATCGCCGGTCAGCCGGTCCCCATGTTCACGGGCGCGGTTCCGGAGCAGCAGGTCCGCGAGGTGTTCGCGCAGCTGCTGCAGGTGGCGGCGCAGAACGGGGTGTCCGGGTCGCTGCCCGTCGGAGAGGGCGAGGCGGCCGAGGCCGCCGCCCCGGCCGAGCCCGAGCTGCCGCCGCTGCACGCGGAGGCCTTCGCCGCGATCGAGCGCGGGGACTACCGTGCCGCCATCACCGCCTACGAGAAGGCCCTCGCCGAGAACCCGCGCGACGAGGACGCCATCGCCGGTCTCGGTCAGGTCCGCCTGCTCGACCGCGTGCAGGGGCTCGACCTCCAGGCCGCGCGCGCAGCAGCCGCCGCCGCACCGCAGGATGTGCAGGCGCAGTTCGACGTCGCCGATCTGGACCTCGCCGGTGGACACGTCGACGACGCGTTCGGCCGTCTGCTCGACCTGTTCGCGCAGCTGCCGTCGGATCAGCGGACGCCTGTGCGCGAGCGCCTCGTCGAGCTCTTCGGTCTCATCGGAGCCGGAGACCCGCGCGTGATCGCGGCCCGCAACCGGCTCTCCTCGCTGCTCTTCTGAGCGGTCTGCGCGGGGGAACGCCCCCGCGCAGACCCCCGTCAGCCGTTGTTCACGGTGGGGACGTGGGGCTCCGGCTGATAGCGGAGCCACAGCGTCGATAGGGCCGGCAGCGTGATCGAGGCCGTCGCCGCGCCCCCGTCTCCGGATTCGGCGACCACCATCCCGAGGTTGCCGGAACCGCGTCCGCCGTAGACGTCGGCATCGGAGTTCAGGATCTCCTGCCAGACGCCGGGGCGCGGCAATCCCAGGCGGTACCCGGTGCGCTCCACGCCGGCGAAGTTGCTGACCACGACCAGACGGCCGCCGTGCGCGTCCCGCCGTTCGAAGGCGATCACGGACGGATCCCAGCTCGGTGCCCCGAGCCGCGTGAACCCCGAGCCGTCGCTGTCGCGCTCCCAGAGCGGTGCCTGCGCCCGGTACACCCCGTTCATCGCGGCGACGAAGTCCTGGAGCTGGGCGTGCGAAGGCTGGTCGCGGAGCCACCAGTCCAGCTCGCGCCCCTCCGACCACTCGGCGAGCTGTCCGAACTCCTGACCCATGAACAGCAGCTTCTTGCCCGGATGCCCCCACATGTACGCGAGGTAGGCGCGGACGTTCGCGAGCTTGTGCCAGTGGTCGCCGGGCATCTTCGACAGCAGGCTGCCCTTGCCGTGCACGACCTCGTCGTGACTGATCGGCAGCACGTAGTTCTCGCCGAACGCGTAGACGAACGAGAAGGTCATCTCGCCCTCGTGGTGCGCCCGGTACATCGGGTCTCTGCCGATGTACTGCAGCGAGTCGTTCATCCACCCCATGTTCCACTTGAATCCGAACCCGAGGCCGGCGTGGTCCGTCGGCGCGGTGACACCGGGGAAGCTCGTGGACTCCTCGGCGATCATGAGGATCCCGGGGTGCAGGCGGTAGGCGGTGGCGTTGACCTCCTGGAGGAAGCGGATCGCCTCCAGGTTCTCGCGTCCGCCGTGGATGTTCGGCTCCCACTCACCCTCGCGACGCGAGTAGTCGAGGTAGAGCATCGAGGCGACGGCGTCGACGCGCAGACCGTCGACGTGGAACTCCTCGAGCCAGTACAGCGCGTTCGCGACGAGGAAGCCGCGGACCTCGGGACGACCGTAGTCGAAGATGAGCGTGCCCCAGTCCTGGTGCTCTCCGCGCCGGGGGTCGGGGTGCTCGTACAGGGGCTGACCGTCGAAGCGGGCCAGCGCGAAGTCGTCCTTGGGGAAGTGTCCCGGCACCCAGTCCATGATCACGCCGATGCCGGCCTGGTGCAGGCGGTCGATGAGGTAGCGCAGGTCGTCGGGGGAGCCGTACCGGCTCGTCGGCGCGTAGTAGCCGCTGACCTGGTATCCCCAGGATCCGCCGAACGGATGCTCGGCGAGCGGCATGAACTCGACGTGCGTGAACCCCGTCTCCTGTACGTGCGCGATCAGTGGATCCGCCATGTCGCGGTAGCCCAGGCCGCCGCGCCAGGAGCCGACGTGCACCTCATACACCGCCAGCGGCTGCGCGACGGCATGCGTGGCGGCACGACGGGTCATCCACGCGCCGTCCTCCCAGACGTAGGACGACGCCGTCACGACGGAGGCGGTCTCCGGCGGCACCTGCGCCGCCAACGCCATCGGGTCGGCCTTGAGGATCCAGCTGCCGCTCCGCGTCCGGATCTCGAACTTGTAGCGGGTGCCGACGGGGAGGTCGGGGATGAAGAGCTCCCAGACGCCGCTCGCGCCGAGCGAGCGCATGGCGTGACTCTCACCGTTCCAGCCGTTGTGATCGCCCACCACACGGACGGCCGTGGCATCGGGCGCCCAGACGGCGAAGGACACGCCCTGCTCGTCGCCCTGCGTGCGGGGATGGGCTCCCAGCGCTTCCCACAGCCGCTCGTGCCGGCCTTCGGTGATCAGATGAAGGTCCAGGTCGCCGAGGGTCGGCGCGTGACGGTACGGGTCGCCCGCGACGCTCTCCTCCTCGCCGCGGTAGCGCGTCGCGAGGCGGTAGGGGAGCGGCGGTCCCGGATGCGTGCCCTCCCACACCCCGTGCGCGACGTGGGTGAGCGTCAGGCGGCTGCCGTCGTCGAAGACGGCCTCCACCGTCTCGGCGAGCGGACGGCGAGCCCGGATCACGGTGACAGTGCGATCCGCCGCATCCTTCGCGGGGTGGGCGCCGAGCACGGCGTGCGGCGCGTGGTGCCGCCCTTCCGCCACGGCCTCCCAGTCGGCGTTCGCGGTGTCGTCGATGCCGCTCATGCGCGCTCCCTCACCTTCAGGATGTGGACCGGCTCGGCGAAGGCGTCGAGCCGGACGTAGTTGTGATCGGTCCAGGTCCAGACGCTGCCCGTGAGCAGGTCCTCCACCTCGTAGCTCTCACCCAGGGGGACGCCCCAGCGTGTGGTGTCGAGATGGACGGTGGTCTCGCGCACCGAGTGCGGGTCGACGTTCGCGACGACGATGAGCGTGTCCGGCCGCCCGGTTCCGGTGAAGGCGGCGTCGAGATGCTTGCTGAACACGAGGATGGCGTCATCGTCGCTCCAGTGCAGCTCGAGGTTGCGCAGCTGCCGCAGGGCCGGATGCGCCGCGCGGATCTCGTTCAGCCGCCGCAGGAGCGGAGCCAGCGATTCCCCGCGTTCCTCGGCCCCCGCCCAGTCGCGGAACTTGTACTCGTACTTCTCGTTGTCGATGTTCTCCTCGGAACCCGGGCGGGCCACGTTCTCGATGAGTTCGTATCCCGCATACACGCCGTACACGGGGCCCGCGGTGGCAGCGATGCAGGCGCGGATCCGGTAGGCCGCGCGTCCGCCGAACTGGAGGTATTCGGTGAGGATGTCGTGCGTGTTGACGAAGAGGTTCGGGCGCATGTAGTCGGCCGTCTCGTGGGAGATCGTCGTGAGGAACTCCTCCAGCTCCGCCTTGGTGTTGCGCCACGTGAAGTAGCTGTAGCTCTGTTGGAAGCCCACCGCGGCGAGCGCGCGCATCACCGCCGGTCGGGTGAACGCCTCGGCCAGGAAGATCACGTCGGGATCCGTCTCGTTCACCGTCGCGATCAGCCACTCCCAGAACTGCAGCGGCTTGGTGTGCGGGTTGTCCACGCGGAAGATCCGAACCCCCTCCGCCACCCAGTGCCGGACGATCCGGAGCATCTCGGCGGCGATCCCCTCCGGGTCGTTGTCGAAGTTCAGCGGGTAGATGTCCTGGTACTTCTTCGGCGGGTTCTCGGCGTACGCGATCGTGCCGTCGGGGAGGGTGGTGAACCACTCCGGGTGGTCGCGCACCCAGGGGTGGTCGGGAGAGGCCTGCAGCGCGAGGTCGAGGGCGACCTCCAGTCCCTCCTTCCGCGCGGCCCGCACGAAGGCGCGGAAGTCCTGCGGGGTGCCGAGGTCAGGGTGGATCGCATCGTGCCCGCCCTCCGCCGCTCCGATGGCGTACGGCGAGCCCGGGTCCCCGGCCTCGGCGACGAGGGTGTTGTTGCGACCCTTGCGGTTGGTCGTGCCGATGGGATGCACGGGGACGAGGTAGATCACGTCGAAGCCCATCCTGGCGACCTCGGGCAGGCGCTTCGCTGCAGTACGGAACGTGCCGCTGCGGACCGTTCCGTCCTTGAGGCGGCGGGCTCCCTCCGACCGCGGGAAGAACTCGTACCAGGCGCCGACTCCGGCGCGGGTGCGCTCCACGCGGAGGAGCTGCTCCGCGGAGGCGGAACGGAGCGTCGTGACGGGGCGATCGCGGAAGATCGCCGCGAGGTCGGGGTCCACGGCCCGTTCGGCGGCGACGACGGGGTCGCCGGCCCGGAGTTCCTCCGCCCAGGTCCTGAGGCGCGTGCGCTGCGCTGCGGGGCGGTCCTTCTCGGCAGCCGCCCGCTGCAGGAGCTCGGCTCCGAGGGCGGCCATCACGGGGACGTCCACCCCGGCGGCGATCTTCACGTGCGCGGCGTGCGCCCAGGTGGCGAAGTCGTCGGAGAACGCCTCGAAGCGATACCGCCAGAGACCCTCCGCATCGAGGGCGATCTCCGCCTCCCAGCGATCGGTGCCGTCGGCGAGCGCCGTGAGCCGGTGCAGGCTCTCTTCGCCGGCCGGTGAGGTCAGTCGCACGTGCACGCCGATGAGGTCGTGCCCTTCGCGGAACGCCACGACGCGGAAGGGGACGACCTCGCCCGCGAACGCCTTGGCGGGGAAGCCTCCCGGAACCACCGGCGTGCCGTCCAGCAGCGGGATCCGGGTGGTCCGAAGAGCTCCGGGCTGGTCGGCGTCGACGGCGCGCGTCGGGATCTGAACGGGGCTCCGCAGAGCCGTGGGTCGGGTTCCAGCACGAGCAGTCACATGCCGAATCTACCGCTCGGCCCTGTCGGAACCTACCGCTCGACCCCGGCGCCGAACCGTGCTATCACACCACCCGGAACAGGCGCATGGATGTGCCGGGGATCGGCAGCACGTCACCCGGAGCGTACGTCTCCTCGGCCTCCGACGGGCGCTCGTCGGCGCTCGACCAGAGGGAGACGAATCGGCTGGCACCCTCGATCTCCTCCGGGAGCCGCACGTCGATCGGCGCCTCCGTCCCGTGCACGATCAGGAGGATGCGGTTGGCGGGTTCCTTGTCCGGTGTGGAGGCGGCGACGTACTGCAGCGTGCGATTGCCGGGATCGGTCCACTGCCCCGGTTCCATGGTCGCGCCGTCCTGGTCGTACCAGTCCATGACCGAGGCGTTCGGGATGTGCTCGCCGAGGCGCGCATACCGACTCGGCCGCAGCGCCGGATTCTCCTCGCGCAACCGGGCGAGGCGCGCGACGTGGGCCCGGAGGTCGTCCTGCCAGGGCTCGAACTCCCAGGACAGCCAGGACAGCGGCGAGTCCTGCGCGTAGGCGTTGTTGTTGCCGCGCTGGGACCGCCCCACCTCGTCCCCGGCGGTGAGCATCGGGATGCCGGCCGAGAGGAGGAGGGTGCCGAGCAGGTTGCGCATGGCCTTGCGCCGGGCGGTGAGGATCGCGGGATCGTCGGTCGGTCCCTCGACGCCGTGGTTGAACGAGCGGTTCAGGTCGGCGCCGTCGCGATTGTGCTCGCCGTTGGCCTCGTTGTGCTTGACGTCGTACGACACGAGGTCGTGCAGCGTGAACCCGTCGTGCGCCGTGACGAAGTTGATGCTCGCGAGGGGTCCGCGGTCCTCGCTGAAGGTGTTGGACGATCCGGCGAGCCGGGTGGCGAAGCCGCCGATGCCGACCGGCGCCGAGGCTCGTCGTGCGTAGTCGATGTCGCTCAGCCAGAAGTTGCGCACGCGGTCGCGGTACCGGTCGTTCCACTCGTGCCACCCCGCAGGGAAGTTGCCCGTCTGCCAGCCGCCCAGTCCGACGTCCCAGGGCTCCGCGATGAGCTTGGTGTCCGCGAGGACGGGGTCGGCGGCGATCGCCTGCAGCAGCGGATGATCCGGAGTGTAGGCGTGAGCGCCGTCGCGCGCGATCGCCGTCGCCAGGTCGAAGCGGAAGCCGTCGATCTGCATCTCCTCGGCCCAGTACCGGAGCGAGTCCAGCACCAGTCGTGCGCCCGCGTCGGTGGCCGTGTTGAGCGTGTTGCCGCATCCCGTGGTGTCGATGTAGACGCCCGCGTCGTCCTGTCGGTAGTACCGCGCGTTGTCGATACCGCGGAGACTGGAGCGCGGCCCGCCGATGCCCTCCTCCGACGTGTGGTTGTACACGACGTCGAGGATCACCTCGAGGCCGGCCTCGTGCAGCAGACGCACCATACCCTTGAACTCGGCGATGATCGCCTCGGGGCCCCGTTTCCTGGCGTCTTCCGTCGCGTAGGCGGCGTGAGGCGTGAAGAAGTTCAGGGTGTTGTACCCCCAGTAGTTCGTCAGCCCCCGCTCCAGCAGCCGCGGCTCCGGGACGAAGGCGTGGACGGGGAGCAGCTCCACCGACGTCACCCCGAGCGTGCGGAGGTACGCGATCATGGCCGGATGCGCGAGGCCCGCGTAGGTGCCGTGCAGCGCGGGCGGGATGTCGGGGTGCCGCTTGGTCAGTCCCTTCAGGTGGCCCTCGTAGATCAGCGTCCGGTCGACGGGGATCCGCGGCTTCGTGGAGCCGCCCCAGTCGAAGCCGTCCTCGATGACCACGGCTCGCCATTCCTGGTAGCCGTGTCCCTGGGCGAGGCCTCGCGCATACGGGTCGAGGAGCAGCGTCTCCGGGTTGAACGTGTTGCCGGGCCCGTGCGGACCCTCGACGCGGAGCGCGTAGCGGACTCCGGGCTGCAGCAACGGCGTCGTGACCTCCCAGACGCCTCCGGGCCGCCGTTCGAGCGGAGCCTGGTCGACGACCCAGTCGAGGTCCGTCGCGTCGAAGACGACGAGCTCGACGGCGGAGGCGTTCTGCGACCAGACCCGCAGTGTGCCGACACCGTCGTGCAGCCGGACGCCGAGGTTGTCGAGGATCGCCCCACCGGGCACGACGGAGTCGGGGGACGAAGACATGGATACACCCTAAACGTGTTGCATTTCAGTCTCATGACAGGACGCACCCGGTCTCACGCGCAGACGGACCGCTCGGGGCGCGGATCGGGGAGAATCGAAGCATGCGGCACTATCTCGACCACGCGGCGACGACCCCGTTGCGCCCGGAGGCCAGGGACGCGTGGCTGGAGGCGTCGGTCATCATCGGCAACGCGTCGTCGACGCATGGAGCGGGGCAGGACGCGCGCCGGGTGCTGGAGGAGTCACGGGAGCGGATCGCCGCGGTCCTCGGGTCCGATCCCATCGAGGTGGTGCTGACCTCCGGTGGGACGGAATCCATCAACCTCGCCCTCCAGGGACTGTGGCACTCGCGTCGTCCGGAGACGACCGCTGTCGTGGTGCCGGACGGCGAGCATCACGCGACGATGGACACGGTCGCAGCCCTGGTGGCCGACGGTGCCGCGGTGCGGGCCGTGCCTGTGTCGGCCCACGCGCGCATCGACGAGGACCGCTTCGCCGCGGCCCTGCCGGGGGCCGCGCTCGCGACCGCGCTCGTCGCGAACAACGAGACCGGGACGATCAACGGTGCGCCCGCGCTGGCGGCGGCCACGGCCGACGCCGGTGTACCCCTGCACCTCGACGCCGTCGCCGCTCTCGGGCATCTGCCGCTGTCCTTCCGGGACCTCCGCGGCCGCGCGGACGACGGCGTGGGCCTCGTGGCGCTCAGCGTCGCCGGACACAAGGTCGGCGCACCGGTCGGCGTCGGCGCGCTGGTGGTGGCCCGGTCCGCCCGGCTGAGATCGGAAGAGCGGCGTGTGGGGAAAGAGGGTAGGACAGGGTGTAGCTCCCGGGGGCAGCCGAATCCGTACAACAAAAACGAAATGAGCCACGCTGCAACCCGGCCTCTACTCCACTACCCTCAACAGCAGCCCTTGCGCCCTCG